>JAZPXM010000175.1:0-7667 GCA_045543675.1 Acutalibacteraceae bacterium | reverse complement strand
ATGAATTTGTGTTCACCGCCGGTGAGCAGGAATTCTATGCTGAAAAGGGCTTTGTAAACGAGCCCCAGCGCTGCAAAGCTTGCCGCCACGCGCGCAAGAACGCAGGCAGGCCTGCTCCCGAAATGTTCACCGCTGTGTGTGCGAACTGCGGCAAGGAAGCGAAAGTTCCCTTCCAGCCCCGTGAAGACCGCCCGGTGTACTGCAGTGAGTGTTTTGCCCAGCAGCGTGGCGAATAATCGTTTAACAATGCAGAAAAAGTCGTCCGTCAACAGACGGGCGATTTTTTTGTTGTAGAAAAAAAGAAGCGCCGCGGCGCTTCTTTTTTTATAATTCTTTTGCCCAACGGATAGCCATATCCGCCCATATGGCGCATTCTTGCGGTCCGCCGCCCACTTCCGGTGTTACCAGCGACATACCGTGCCAGCCGCGCGGGAACGTGTGCAGTTCAAAGGGAATGTTGTGCTTGCGTAAGGCAGATGCCATTAACAGCGCATTTTCCATCGGCACGCAGGTGTCCTCAAAGGTGTGCCAGATAAACGCGGGAACGGTGTCGGCAGATACTTGTAATTCCAGCGATGTTTCTTCTAACAACGCGTCGCTCATTCTGTCCATTAACAGATTGTTAAACGAACCGCGATGTGCATATTCGCCCGACGTGATAACGGGATAACATAAAATCATACCGTCAGGGCGATGTTCGGTGGTTGTACCGAGTGCCGCTTTGACATAGTCACGGTTCCATAACACGCCTGCGCTACCCGCTAAATGTCCGCCTGCGGAGAACCCGATGATAAACACTTTGTCTGGGTCAATGTGCCACTCGTCTGCGTGTTCACGTACGAGCGCAATGGCTTTGCCCGCTATCAATAAATGAGACGGGTAGGGAAGTGTTTTCACTTCATATTCTAAAACGAACGTTTGGAAATCCGCCGCCGCAAATCTGCGCGCAATCGGCTCACCTTCACGGTCGGTGCACACCATACCGTATCCGCCGCCGGGACAAATGACAATGGCGGGACGGGTCACGTTGCGGTCAAAGTCGGGAATAATATTGGCAGTAAGCGTTGCTTTTGCCACACCTTGTACACCTGCAGGTGCACAGTCTACTTCCAGATGAAAAATCTTTTCCATAAGATACTCCTTATTTCTGTTCCTTAGGCGGTTTCATGGTTAAACTGATGCGCTTTTTCGGTACGTCTACACCCAGTACCCATACTTTCACAATGTCGCCGACCTTTAAAACTTCTAACGGGTGCTTAATAAACCGGTCGGTAATCTGGGAAATATGCACAAGTCCGTCCTGATGCACACCGATATCCACAAATGCGCCAAAGTCAATGATGTTGCGCACAGTGCCGGTCAGTTCCATACCTGCCACTAAGTCTTCCATACCCATAACGTCGGTACGCAACAACGGGGGCGGCAGTTCGTCACGCGGATCGCGACCGGGACGCTGTAACTCTTTGACAATGTCGGTAAGGGTGGGGACACCGATACCGATACTGTCTGCCACCGTAGCTTCTCCTGCGGCGGCAACCTTTTCAGTAAGTCCCGCGGCGCTGTCAGGCAGTTTTTTGATATCCATTGCGAACATAGCAAGGAGTTTTTCTGCCGCCGCATAACTTTCGGGGTGTACAGCGGTGCGGTCTAACGGATGCTTGGCATCGGGAATACGCAAGAAACCTGCCGCCTGCTCAAAGGCTTTAGGTCCTAATTTGGGCACTTTTTTCAGCGCTGTACGGGCGGCAAATGCACCGTTTTCTTCGCGGAACGTCACAATGTTGTTGGCAACCGCATTGGAAATGCCCGCAACACGTGCTAAAAGGGGCGCGGATGCGGTGTTAAGGTCAACACCTACGCTGTTCACGCAATCTTCTACAACGCCGTCCAAGGCGGTTGCAAGCTGTGCAGGCGGCATATCGTGCTGGTACTGCCCAACACCAATTGCTTTCGGGTCGATCTTTACGAGTTCCGCCAACGGATCTTGTAAACGGCGGGCGATAGATACCGCACTGCGTAAGGAAACGTCATAATCGGGAAATTCTGCCGCTGCCAATTTGGATGCGGAATACACAGAAGCACCCGCTTCACTGACCACCATATACGAAACTTGTTCGGGTATGGTTTTCAGCAGGTCTGCCGCAAACACTTCGGTTTCGTGAGAGGCGGTGCCGTTGCCGATAGCGATGATTTCTACACCGTGTTTTTTGATAAGCCCCGCAACAATGCGCTTGGCTTCTTCAATTTTATTGTGCGGCGGTACGGGGTAGATAACACCCGTATCCAACACCTTTCCCGTAGCATCTACAACAGCCACTTTACAACCCGTGCGGTAACCGGGGTCAAGACCTAACGCTACCTTGCCGCGGATGGGCGGTTGCATCAATAACTGTCGTAAGTTTAAGGAAAAGACTTTAATGGCGTCGTCGCTCGCCTTGTCGGTCAATTCATTGCGTATTTCTCTTTCAAGAGACGGGAAAATAAGACGGTCATACGCGTCTATGGCGGCGGTGCGTACCAGTTCGGTGGCGGCACTGCCTTCTTTGATATGCTCGGATTCGAGTACCCGCATCGCACGGTCTGCCGTCATCGCAACAGAGACTTTTAAAAATTCTTCTTTTTCACCGCGATTGATAGCCAGCACGCGATGTCCTGCAATTTTTTTGACGGGTTCTTTAAAATCGTAGTACAAGCGGTATACGCTGTCTTCTTCTTTTGCGGCTTTAGAGATGATGTCGCCGTTTAACGCAAGAATATTACGTAAACGCTTACGGGTGGCGGCATCATCCGAAATAGTTTCCGCGATAATGTCCATAGCACCTTGTAAAGCGGCTGTAACGTCCGGTACTTCTTCGGTAATGTAACTTTCGGCAAGCGCTTCGGGTGCAGGACAATCTTTTGCTTGTTCATACAGGATATCCGCTAATGGCGCCAACCCCTTTTCCCGCGCGACAGACGCACGGGTACGGCGTTTGGGACGGAACGGGCGGTAAATATCATCAATTTCCGTGACGGTCATTGCCGCATCTAACGCCGCCGCAATTTCATCGGTCATTTTTTCTTGCTCGGTAATGGCAGCACGTACCTTTTCTCGCATTTCTTCTAAGTTGCGCAGATAGGCCAGACGGTCGGTCAATTCACGAATAACCTGGTCATCCAAGGATCCCGTCATTTCTTTGCGGTAACGCGCAATAAACGGGACGGTACAGCCGTCGTCCAATAATTTTACGGTATTTTCCACCTGCGACGGGCGCAGATGAAATTCAGCGGTAAGGGTTGCTAAAATGTCCATAGTGTTCTCCTTATTTTCGATAGTATGCATAATAGGCGACAATCGTATCGTCCTTTTCCAATAAGGTGTTATACCCTTTGATAAGGACACCGTTTAACGCCATCAGTTCTCCTGCGGTAACGGTGGACGGATCGGGGTTAAAGAACACTTCTTTTTGCCCTGCCATAATGCGAATATGCCCGCCCGGTGCCATAATGCGCCCACCTTTGCCGAGCACCTGCTCGCCGCTCTCGCCGCGGCGTACCACATAATGCAGTTCTTTACCGTCCAACCGCGCCCACAGCGCATCTATGGCGGCACGTTCCTTTTTCTCTTTGTTGCGGGAAAAAAGTCCCATATCTACACCACACTTTAACAGGTTGTCTACCTTGCTATTTTACCGCTTTTTCAGGTGCTTTGTCAATGCGTACTTGCATTTTTTGGCGGAAAAGCGTATAATACCTGTATATGTGATATTTTCCGTTTCGGAGGATGTATGAATAGATATAAAAAGCTGTTTTCCACAACCTTTATACTCGGTATCGGCACATTCAGTTCCAAGTTGCTGACATTCTTGCTGGTGCCGCTGTATACGCATATATTGACCAAAGGGGAATACGGTATCGTAGACCTTTTGGTGCAGACCGCTAATTTGTTGATACCGCTGGTTTCTCTGGGCATCAACGAAGGTATTTTGCGTTTCGGTATTGACGGTGAAACCGATCACCGTACGGTATTTAGTACCGGCTTTGTCACCATTTTTATCGGGTTTGGCGGTTTTTGTTTGCTATATCCCGCAGTAGGACTCATTCCCGGTGTGGACGGCTATACGCCGTGGATTTATCTGTTTGTGTTGTGCTCGATGTTGCACTATCTGTGTGCGCGTTTTACTAAAGCGCTCGGTCACGTGCGGTTGTATGCTGTGAGCGGTGTGTTAGGTACGGCACTGACACTGTTACTCAATCTTTTATTCCTTGTGGTGCTCAAATGGGGTATTCTCGGGTATATTCTGGCGATTGTGCTGTCGGATGTCGGTACGATACTGTTTTTAACCGTTTCGGCGAAACTGTACCGCTTTTTGCGCTTTAAATCGGTCAATAAACGGGATTGGAAAGCGATGCTTTCGTATTCGATACCATTGATTCCGACCACTATTTTATGGTGGATTACCGACGTGTCTGACCGCTATATTGTCAAAGCGGTAGTGGGCGCGGATGCCAACGGCTTGTATGCTGTTTCGTATAAGATACCGACCATTATGATTTTGCTGTGCGGCATTTTTATGGATGCGTGGCAGTTGTCGGTATTGTCCGAAAAAAGCGCATTGGAACGGCAGAATTTCTTTACAAAAGTATTCTCTATGTACCAATCGGTAATGTTTTTGTCCGCAGGCGGACTGATCGTGTTTGCGAAATTCATCACTAAAATACTGGTATCGGATGCGTATTATGAATCGTGGAAATACATTCCTGTACTCATTATCGCAACGGTATTTTCCTGCCTTGTTACTTTTCTCGGCTCTATCTATGTGGTGGAAAAACGCAGTAAAAGCACCCTTTGGACCACATTGTTGGGTGCGGGTACCAATATTGTCGGTAACTTGATTTTGATTCCCGTATGGGGCGTACAGGGTGCGGCGATTTCCACGGCGTTCAGTTACGGTTTGGTATTCTTGGTTCGCGCCGTGCATACGCATACCCTTATCCCGATGGATTGGGATTTGCCGCGCTTTATTTTCAATTTGGTGATGGTGTGTGTAATGGCGGCGGTAATGGTATTGGAAGTGCCGTATTGGATTATTATTGAAACGGTATTTCTGTGCGTGTTGGTGGTTGTCAATTTCCGTACGCTGTGGCAGGCGTTGCTTGCCGTTATCGGCAGAAAGCGAGCGGGGAATGACTAAACAGCAGATTGCCGAACGCAGTATTATTAAGAAATACCGTAAACAGATATGGAACCGTTTTATCGGTGCGCTGAAAGATTATCAAATGCTGTCGGCGGGGGATACGGTTGCCGTTTGCATTTCCGGCGGTAAGGATTCGATGTTGCTTGCCAAATGTATGCAGGAACTGGAAGCGCACGGGAGCGAAGTGCCGTTTACTTGTAAGTTTTTGGTAATGGACCCGGGATATAGCCCTGAGAACCGCAGACAAATAGAAGAAAATGCCGCGACACTCGGCGTGCCGACTGAAATTTTCGACGCGCCGATTTTTTCGGTTGTGGATAAACAGCAAGACGGCGCACCTTGTTACTTGTGCGCCCGCATGCGACGCGGCTATTTGTATAAATTCGCCAAAGAGTTGGGTTGTAATAAAATTGCGCTCGGTCATCACTTTGATGATGTGATTGAGACAACCTTAATGAGTATGCTGTACGGCGCCGAAATGCGTACGATGATGCCAAAACTCCATAGCACCAACTTTGAAGGTATGGAACTTATCCGTCCGCTGTATATGGTGAAAGAAGCAGATATTTTGGCGTGGCAAAGATATAATAATTTGACCTTTTTGCGCTGTGCGTGCCGTTTGACTGCGGGGTTAGAGAACGATACCATGGACTCTAAACGGCAACTTGTCAAACGGCTGATAGCAGACCTGCGCCGTGACAATCCGCAGGTGGACGTCAATATTTTCAGAAGCGCCGAAAACGTCAATCTGGAGACGATTATCGGTTATCATAAAGGTGAAGAACAACATAGCTTTTTAGAGGATTATTGAGGTGTACGTATGAAACGGTTTGTATGTTTGTGGATGGCGTTGGTGACGCTATTGGCAGGTTGTAAAGCGGCAGCACCGCCTTTGTCTGAAGAAAATGCGTCTGTAACCACAACGGCTACCACTACGGATACACCGTCAACCACAACGACTGTCACGACAACTGTAGTGACTACGACAACAAAACCGACAACAGCCGCACCGACCACCAAACAGACAACAAAAAAACTACAACGAAACAACCTACCACCGCAACCCTCACCACGCAAGCACCGCCGGTGGATGTATCTGCGTATATACGGGAAGTACATCGTTTGGTGAATGAAGAACGGGGAAAAGTAGGGTTAGCACCGCTGAGTTATTATACGGACGCACAACCGGCGGCAGATATGCGCGCAAAAGAAATCGCGGAACTTTTTTCACACACCCGTCCTGACGGAACAGAGTGTTCTACGGCGTTGGATACCATACACGTGGACTATTATGCCGCAGGGGAGAATATTGCAAGCGGGTTTATGGGTGCGGCTGCGGTGATGAGCGGATGGATGAATTCTTCGGGTCATAAAGAGAATATTCTTAAAGAAGAGTTTAACGCGGTTGTAGTAGGATATTTTGAAAAGGATGGCATACCGTACTGGGTACAACTTTTTTGAGAGCGTAAGGAACCCATTCATTTGATGCGCACGTATAGGAACATTAAAATTGAAAAATCCATATACAATGGTGTGTATTTTGGGAATATCGTCAATAAAAACCTTGACAAAGGGTCCAAAATACTATATGATAAATACCGTTCCGCGCCGATGTGGTGGAATAGGCAGACACAAGGGACTTAAAATCCCTCGATAGCAATATCGTACCGGTTCAAGTCCGGTCATCGGCACCAGAAAAAAGTCCTGTTCGAAAGAACAGGACTTTTTTCAATGATGTTTGCCTTGCGGCAAATGATGTCGCTAGCGCTAATGATGTTCACTTTGTGAATGATGTCGGCTTCGCCTAATGATTTGGCAAACATCGCATCATTGCGAATGAAATGAGCAACATCATATTTGCGAAGCAAATGCATCATATCGCCAAAGGCGATACATCATTTCATCTTGCCCCTCCACCACTTTTATGCTATAATTAACCCAAGGCGGTGATAATATGAAAAAAATTCTTTTTATTTTGATGACTGTTGTTTTGGGTTTAGTATGTTGTTCTTGTGGTGAAAGTAATGCTTTTGAAGAAGGTAATCTTTTATATGATTTGGGCGCTAAGTCCTTTGAGGATATAGAAAAGGTTGAGTTTTTATATGAAGAATATCAAGGAGATTATGAGGAGAAACCCGTAATAACTCAAAAGAAAGATATAGAACTACTTTTAAATTATAAATATTCCTCTGAGTATCCCAGTGATAAGTTGCACGAATTATTTATATATCCAACTAACAGCATTTATGTAACGATTAATGGTGTTCAGTACCAATTATGTTTAGGGGATGACGGCAGTTTGACAACTGTACCGGGAAATAAATCATGGACATATAAAGCAGAACAAGGTGAATGCATTACAAATTCAATTTGGGAAGAATTTATTCAAAAATATAAGTAATTATTTTAAAATTCTCGGGTTTTTGACCAGTTCTTTTTTGGACACGAGAGACAGAAAAAGAAAAGACACGCGAGAGCGTGTCTTTTCTT
>JAZPXM010000174.1:0-1886 GCA_045543675.1 Acutalibacteraceae bacterium | reverse complement strand
AGGCAAGAAAAAGATGTCTGCAAAAGATAAGAGAAGACACACAGCTTTTGTGTATCTTCTCTATTTTTATCCCTATGACCACCCGCCGTAACGGCGGGTGTTTTTTAATTATCTTCAACCACTTTTTCCGGGGGTTGTTCTAACAATTCGGGGTTTTTCAGGTACCGTTTAAACGAGCGGAACGCAAGCGCAAAATAACTGCCGGATGCAATACGTTCGTCCATAACGAGACCCACGGGAATACAACGGTCGTGCACGATTTCGCGGTCTATGCTACGCCGCGGCACTTCGCGCATCATACCAAGTGCCATACCCACGCTGGTGGTACCGAAATCGTATACGTGGTGGTAAATGTGATTGGTACGAATGGATGCCAGGTTGGTGATGAGCAAACTCGCGTGGAAGGGACTCGCTTTGATAATGGCTTTGGGCAGCAATCCGTGTTTATCCATCCATTTTAAAAGCGCTACACCCACCCGCAACAAACCGGGGATAGAAAGTAACGTGTTAATGATCTTATCGGTCGCATTCGCCGTTTCGTATTTACGGTTTTCGTCTACGTATTCGCTCACCTTGCGATGTACGTCAAAGATGGTATCGGTGGGCTCCAGATAAATTTTGCTCATCGTTTCATCTGCACGGGACCCTGTTTTCAGCACCACCATACTCACCGTAATATCGTTGTGTTTATACGCGGTGCGGTTAACGATAAAGCGGTTTAAATGCGGAAATTCTGCAATCGTACGCAGGTATGCCGCCAGTATCAGCGTCATATGCGACAGCTTCACACCTTCGGCACCTTTGGCACGGATATACTTGTTCATCGGCTCTACCGGCAGGTTTAAAGTAATCATATTCATGGCATCGTGGCGTTCACACATAATGTGCGGTACGACACGGTACATGGCGTCTACATTTTTAAGCTTTTTTCCATCTGCTCTCACAACATCACCCAATTCATAGTTTGTTCATAATTGACAGTATAACACAAAAAACGAAAAATGTCAATTTTTCTCTGCAAAAGCTTCGAGCAATGCCTTATGTGCGGCGGCATCTGTCTGTGCATCGTCCTTTGCCGCGGGTAACGCCCGCACACCCCACCAAAGGGTAGGCAGGTGTGTATTTTTGTCGGTCGCCAGCAGACTGCTGTTGCCGTCCACCACCGCGGCGGCGTTTAACGTTTCGAACAGGGAAACGTCCTCTTCGGCGTATGCGGCGACATATTGCTCGTAGCAGGCAGGTTCCATAGCGAACAGGGTATATTGGTCGGTGTAAAAAGACAAAAGCAGCGCTTCTAACGCAGGATTTCTGCCAAACCCGTCGGCGGTGAGTTCTACGGCAAGCTCGCGCACCGCAATTTCTATCTCACCGTCGCCGTCGCGATCCATAGCGTACGGTTTCAGCAGGGCGGCAATGTGTTCCTCGGCGTTAACGGGGTTTTCGGTCACCACCGTCACGGTATAATCGGGCGGGTTTTTGCGAAACAACGGCGGCACCGCGACAACCAGCAATGCGATGACCACCAGAATTTCTATACCCCAAAAGATGTATTTTCCTTTATATTTTTGCCATTTTTCTTTAGGCGTTAAAGGGGTGGTATCGATATCCCCGAATGTGTTTTGAATATGTCGCTTGTCGGTGCGGATATACCATTCTCTTGACATACTTTCAACTCCTTTTCTGTTATCATACACCATTTTCGCGGTTTATGCAACAAAAAGAACGTGCCGCAAGGGAGTTGCGATTAGGGATTGGCAACATTAACCTCCCTCTGACGAGGGAGGTGGATTTTTGCGAAGCAAAAAGACGGAGGGAGAGAAAAAGAAGAACTACCCTTCCGTCAAAACCTACGGTTTTGCCACCTCCCCTGACAAGGGGAGGCAAGA
>JAZPXM010000173.1:0-11141 GCA_045543675.1 Acutalibacteraceae bacterium | reverse complement strand
GGAAGACGGTTGGTACCGTAGCGGTCCTACGCAGCCGACGACACCCCCGCCACCTGCATATACGCCCCCTACACCGCCTACCCCACCTACCCCGCCGCAGAAAAAACGGCCTAACGGTGCAGTGGTTGCGTTGGCTGTTGTAGGTATTATTTCGGTGGTGGCGTTGTTGGTACTGCTGGTTTCTGCGGTGTTGGGCACGGTGGAATCGCCGCTGTCTACCGACGAGCCGCCGTACAGCGATACCGATACCAACGAAACGGTGAACAATAACGCGCCCACGGTTTCGATTACCGATTGGGCAGACGATGACGGCGGATTGCCTGCAGACACCATTATCAATAACAACTTAGACAGTACGGTGGTTATCGACGTATACCAGTTAAAATCGCCGTCTGCCATGTATCAGTTCGGTTTCGGCGGTGAAACGCTGACCAAAGCGGGTGCAGGCACAGGCATTGTGATGACCAAAGACGGGTATATCATCACCAACTGGCACGTAGTGGTAAACGAAGAAACGGGCAAAGTATTTGACCGTGTTGACGTAACCACCTATGACGGCAAAGTGTATGAAGATGCTGAGATCATCGGCGCGGACGAGTCTACCGACCTGGCGGTCATCAAGGTAGAAGCCAAAAATCTGTCTCCTGCCGAGTTTGGTGACTCTTCCAAACTGGTAATGGGGGCGCGCGTAATTACCTTGGGTAACGCAGGCGGTCTGCATTGGTCTGCCAGTCAAGGTATCGTTTCGGGGCTTGCCCGTGACGTATATGACGATACGGGATATTCCATTAAATGTTTGCAGACCGACGCGGCTATCAACCCCGGCAACTCGGGCGGTCCGTTGATTAACAATCAAGGACAGGTCGTGGGTATCAACTCCGCTAAAATTGCCGCTGAAGGCTACGAGGGATTAGGTTTCTCCATTCCGATCAATGAAGCCAAAGCCATTATTGACGATCTGACCAAATACGGCTACGTACGCGGCAGAGTGGAATTGGGCATTGAAGGGTATTCTGTCAGCAACTCCACTTATAAAGGGTTTGTTATCAGCAAAATCGCGGACAATTCTTCGCTGAAAGGTACCAAAGCGCGTGTCGGTGACCTTATCACAGCGGTGGACGGTGTAAAAATTGACGGTTACGGCACCTTACGCACCGAAATGGCAAAACACAAAGCGGGTGATACGGTGACGCTGTCTTTACTGCGTCTGGACAATCGTACGGGCGAAGAAACCACCTTAAAAGTCACCTGCACTTTAAAAGAAAGTAAACCGAAGTCGTAAGTGCAAAACCACCCACCGTACGGCGGGTAATCATAGGAATAAAAAAGAGAGAATGTATCACACGTGGTACATTCTCTCTTTTCTTGTTGTAGATTTTTACATAGGATTTGTAGAGACAGGCGTCCCTACATTGTTGATATAGATATCATTACATTCCTTCCCGCAACTTCCCGTACAGCGGGCACCTTTATATTGTGACGGATCTCAACGCGAAACCGTGATAAGCACTTTTGCACAAACTATCACAGTAACGTTTTCCAACCGTATGCTTTTAAAGCATCCAACAATTCCCGCTTATCCGCCGCACCGCTTTGGGCAACCAGTCCTTTTAACCGATATTTCACGCTGCTTTCCGCCAAAAAACACGCTTCTGCCGTCTCGCCGTAACTTTTGCCTTGCAACAGATTTTTTAAAATCGCGCGGTCGGTATCATCCGCTGTACCCAATATCTTTTCTGCTATCATCATGCCGTTCAATTCGGGATCATTATAAAATACATCTTCTTCCGTCGGCAAGGACAACGCCGTTTCGGTTACCTTTTGTTCCGCCGTACCGTCTCCCAGATCCCACGCAACATTGACGGTCATACCCGTGAGATACGGGCGTTTGCCGAGCGATTCATAGATATATACCGCCGCTTTGCCGTATAGTTCAAAATGCATATGTAACGTGGTGATATACCGACGATAGGCGGCGGCTATATGTGTCTGTGCGCAACTGATAACGGTGATATTCTGCAATGCCGCAGGGTCTTGCGCTTCCAGCCGTTTTACAAGAGACAACGCCGCAAAATCGTTAGCGCATATCACCGCATCAAACGCAGTAATATGCGGATAAAAAGCATCAAAACAAAGGGACAACGACCCTTCATTTTCGAAGATCTCCATCGCATCAAACGCATCTTCCCGCCACGCAAACAAGGTGTTCACCCTGCTGATATCGGACAACGAGCGGAAGTTGACGCCGTACAATGCTACACGGGTCTTTTTCTGTGCTTTCAAGGTGTCCAGCACATTTTTCATAGAGGTATTAATATCCGAACATACGGCACTGTATACGCAACCGCCGATAAGTTCGGTCTGGTTACACAGCAAAATAGGCCGTCTGCCCGCGGCGTTTAACTGCCGTATCACCTGTCGCGTCCACTCCGAGTGGGTAGCGATGACGAACACCCCGTCACAATCCGCAGGGCAAGTATCGGTCACATCGCAAAACGGAATACGTTTTTGGCGCAACCGCTCCACAAGCGACTGGTATAATTTCTGTCCCCACAGGCTTTGGGAGTAGGTCGTGTCCCGCAATATCGCTACCATACTATCACCTCTTTCTTTCATTATAACGGCTTTGCATACACTTTTCAATCAAAAAATACCGTATTTTTACACAACTTTTTTCGCCTTTGCAAAAAAGTAATGTTCTTTTATACTGTATACGAGGTGATTTTTATGAGTAAAGTAGATGCAAAGAAAACATTACAAGCGATCCCCACCTACGTGCCGAAAAAAGCGCACGACCTGCCGATGTTCTTTGAGAACAAACCGTATCAGGGTGCATCCGGCAGAATTTATCCTATCCCGTACGCTGACGGCATCACCGACGAAAAGGTAGACGTCGATTACGAAGTGTACACACTCGAAAACGAATACATCAAAACGCAGGTCGTACCCGCTTTGGGCGGTAAGATCTTACGCGGTCTTGACAAGGTCGGTAACTATGATTTTATCTACTACAACGAAGTGGTAAAACCCGCGTTGGTTGGTATCGCCGGTCCGTGGATCTCGGGCGGTATCGAGTTTAACTGGCCGCAGCATCACCGCCCCACCACCTATATGCCGTTAGAAGCGGTGTTGGAAGAAAACCCCGACGGCGGCAAAACCGTGTGGACGGGTGAAGTAGAGCCGATGAACTATATGAAAGGTATGGCAGGTATCACGGTAGATGCAGGCAGAAGCTACATCAAAGCGAAGATCCGTGTATACAACCGTACCGCACAGCCCCAGCTCTTTATGTGGTGGGCAAACTTGGCCGTACCCGTAAATGATGATTACCGTACGGTATTTCCGCCGGACTGTGAATGGGTCAATGACCACGACCGCCGTGCCGTGCTGGAATGGCCGATCGCCAAAGGCGTATACAAAACCGCCCGTCCCTACGATTTCGGTGAGGGTACCGATTTGTCGCAGTATGCGGCAGTAAAAGTGCCGTCTTCCTATCTCATCTCGCAGGGTCAGTCGGATATGGACTATATCGCAGGTTACGACGTGGGTATCAACAAAGGTATCGCCACCGTTGCCAACCACCACATCTCCCCCGGCAAAAAAATGTGGCACTGGGGTATCGGTGATTTCGGCGATATGTGGTGTTCCAACTTGACCGACGAGAACGGTCCGTACATCGAATTGATGACCGGTGTATATACCGATAACCAGCCTGACTTCACCTGGATCGCACCGTATGAAACCAAAGAGTTTGAACAGTACTGGTATCCGATCCGCGACATCGGCGAACCGAAAAACGCGTCCATTGATGCCGCTGTGAATATGGAAAACCGCGAAGACGGTCTGTTCTTCGGCTTCAACGTCACCGGTACTTTCAAAAACGCCGTGGTAAAAGTGGCTACCGCCGACAAGGTATTGTTTACCGAAACGGTGACCCTGACCCCCGCCGACGCGTATTTGAAAACCATCGATATGGGTGACGTAAACTTTAATGACGTTACCGTGTCTTTGACTTCCGCCGAGGGCAAAGAACTGATCACCTACACGCCTTACGTCCGCGGACAGAAACAGCCCATTGACGTACGTGAGCCCGTTGCCCGTCCGTGCGAAATCGCCACGGTGGAAGAACTGTACATCAACGGCTATCACTTAGAACAGTACAAACAGCACAACTACAAAGCGGAAGATTATTACTTGGAAGGCATCCGTCGCGATGCAGGCGATATCCGTTGTAACACGTCTATGGGTCGCTTATGTCTTAAAAACGGCGAATTTGAGAAGTGCGTTACCTACTGTGACGTGGCTATCAAACGTTTGACTTCCCGCAACCAGCACCCCACCGATACCGAAGCATTTTACTTGAAAGGTTTGGCGCTCGCGTACCTCGGCCAAGATAAAGAAGCATACGATACGTTGTACCGTGCCGCCTGGAACTACGCGCACCGTTCTGCCGCGTTATTCGAATTGGCGTGCCTTGACTGCAAAGCGGGTGACTTTGTTGCCGCGCTCGAAAAGATCGACGAGTCTATCGGTCTGAACAAAGGACACACCGAAGCACAGAACCTGAAAGCCGCCATTCTCCGTCACCTTGGTGACAAATCTGCTAAGAAACTGGCAAAAGCCAACACCGAAGACGATCTTCTCGATCTGTTCGCCATGGTGGAATACGCGCATTACGCGGATATGGACGCAAAAATCGCGCCGTTTGCCGTAAAACCGCAGAATCTCATTAACGTTGCGGTATCCTATATGAAAGCCGGCTTCTATGCAGACGCGCTGGAAGCGCTCAGCCTCACCGACGGCAACTTCCCGCTGGTTGGCTACTATCAGGCATACTGTGCCGATAAACTCGGCTTGGGTGCTGTCGCGTTTGCCGTTAACGCCAACGCGCAGGACACCGGTTACTGCTTCCCCAACCGTCTGGAAGATATCGCGGTGCTCAAAAAAGCCACCGCACTTGACAAAGACGGCGCAAACGCTTACTATTATCTGGGTTGTCTGTACTATGACCGCTTCCGTTATGAAGACGCGGCGGCGGCGTGGGAAACCTGCGTTGAAAAAGCGCCCGATCACGGCAAAGCGTGGAGAAACCTTTCCCTTTACTACTTCGACAAAGCGGGCGATGCTGACAAGGCACGCGTAGCACTCGAGAACGCGATGAAATTCAAAGATGATCCGCGTTTGTTACTCGAATACGAACAGTTGCTCAAAAACACCAACTGCTCTATTGAAGAACGTCTTGCTGTGTATGAACAGTATCCCGCATTGCTCGCAGAACGCGACGACTGCTATCTGGATAAACTGACCCTCATTTGTCAGCAGGGTGATTACCGGACCGCTATCGATATGGCGGCGAACAAACGCTTCCACATCTACGAAGGCGGCGAAGGCAAACTCACTAAGCAGCATGCGTGGATGCACGTGCTGTACGGCAAAGAGTTGTCCGAAGCAGGCGATTTTGACAAAGCCGAACAGATCTTTATGAACGGCGTCAATATGCCCAAATCCTACGGCGAAGCCAAAACGTTCTTCAACCAGGAAGCGCACATCTTCTATTATCTCGGCAAACTGTACGAAGCGCAGGGTAAAGAAGCGGCGGCACACGGTGCTTTCGAAGAAGCAGCCATCTACAAAGCGGCTGTATCCGAACTGTCCTTGTTCCGTGCATTAGCGCTCCGGAAACTCGGCAAAGACGAAGAAGCACACGCGGTGCTCGACGAAATGCTGTCGGTTGCCGAAAACTTTATCGTCAACAAAGACCGCCGCACCTATTACGGTGTTGGTTCTCCGTCCCCGATGCCGTTTGAATATGACATTGAGAAAAACAATCTCACCGACGGTCATATCTTAAAGGCGTTCGCGCTGTTGGGTAAAGGCGATACGGCAGGTGCCGAAGAAATCATTGCGGTTGCCCGTGCACTCAACCCCTATGATTTCCGCATTTATGCGTTTGACAAGGTGAAATAATATGACCTATACCATCCGTTTTAACGATTGGCAGGCAGACGTTTGCCCCCGCTTGGGGGCAAATGTTACCGCGCTGAAAAAAGCGGGACGGGACGTACTGCGTCCGTTGACCGACGAAAAACAACTGGATATCGACCCGTACCTGCAAGGTGCGCCTTTGTTGTTCCCTGCCAACCGTACCAGAGACGGACGTTTTACCTGGCAAGGCAAAAACTACCAAATACCGATAAACGAAGAGATTTCGGGCGGTAATCTGCACGGGTTTTTGCATTTTCAGGTATTTTCGGTGGACAGTATCACCGAAAATGCTATCACGATGTCCCACGCACATACCGCCGACGGTTATTTCCCGTTTTCGTTTCTCTTCACGGTCACCTACCGTTTAGATGTAAACGGCTTTACCGCTACATACACGGTGAAAAACACCGACAAAACGGCGTTTCCGTTCACCTTTGCTACCCATACCACCTTTGTAGAACCCGACCGTTTCCGCGCGCCTGTTGAAAGCCGTCAGGAACGGGACGAACGGTTGCTCCCGACGGGGCGCTATGTCCCGCTGAATACGCAGGAACAGTTGTACGCAAGCGGTGCGGTATCCAAAGGGAATCCCATTGTCGGCTACTATAAAGCGAGCGGACATACGGCGTACGTAGGGGATTTCACCTACACCGTCTCCGAAAACTTTGACCACTTTATTCTGTATAACGGCAAAGGGGTCAGCGGTTTTCTGTGCGTGGAGCCGCAAAGCGGTGCGGTGGACGGTATGAATATTGCAGACGGTCATAACGTGATAGACAGCGGTGAAACAATGGTGTTTACGCAGAATATTCAATAAAAAAACGGTGTGTTCAAATGTCCATTTGAACACACCGTTTTTCGTTTCTGAAATTTTACGGATTGGTGCAAACACCCGAAGCGTTAAATTTGTAGGTCTTGTTGCCGATCTTCATCGATTTGTTTGCGACCATATAGCCGGAAGCGTCACAATAATACCAACTGCCACCGTCTTTGACCCATTTGCTCTTGGTCATAGAACCGTTGCCATCCAGCCAGATCCAGCCTTTGGAGTCCTTTTTCCAGCAGTTGGTGACAGCGTAACCGTCGGCGCCGACATAGCACCAACCCTTAGAGTCGGTGGTCCATTTGTTGGTCAGCATCGCGCCGTCACCGCCGAGTTTTACCCAGCCTTTGGAGTCTTTCATCCATTTATTGGTCACCATATAGCCGTTTGCGTCCACGTAGTACCATTTACCGCCGTCCAAGATCCATTTGGATTTGGTCATAGACCCGTTGGCGTCGAGATAGATCCAACCCACAGAATCTTTCTTCCAGCAATTGGTTACCGCATAGCCGTCAGCACCGACATAGCACCAACCTTTAGAGTCGGTGGTCCATTTGTTTGTGAGCATGCCACCGTCTGCGCCGAGTTTTCCCCAACCTTTGGAGTCTTTCATCCATTTGTTGGTGACCATATAGCCGTCAGCGTCAAAGATGTACCATTTACCGCCGATTTGTTCCCACTCGCCTTTGAGCAAAACACCGTCAGCGCCAATGTACATACGGCGGTCTCCGTCCTGATGCCAGGCGTTGGTCACTATGTAACCGTCGGCATCAACGTAATACTGTTTGTCGCCGTCTTGTACCCAATCGGACGTGACCAACGCACCGTCTGCACCGAGATACACACGGCCGTCACCTTTTTCTACCCACGTGTCGGTCACTTTCGCACCGTCGGCACCAACGTAATACTGTTTGTCGCCGTCCTGTACCCAATCGGACGTGACTAAAGCGCCGTCTTCGCCGAGATACACCAACGTACCGTCTTTATCACGCCAGGCGTTGGTAATCAAATCGCCCGTTTCGAAGAAATACCACGCACCTTCAATCTCCATCCAGCCGTCAAAATCATCCGACGGCAGTAAATCGAAAATATCCACCAAAATATCGTGCCCGTCGTCAGCCAACGCGGTAACGTTCACCGCCATAAAGCACATCAGCACTGCAAGGGTCATCGCTAAAATCTTTTTCATAGTCTTTCTCCTTTGCATTGTAAAGTTTCCTTTACAACCAGTATACAGTATTCCGCACAAAAAAACAAGTGCATTTTTACTTTAAGGCAAAGCAAATACTGTGTTGCAGCAGGGCCCGCGCTATACTGTCAACCGATTGACTTTTCGGTGAAAACACAGTATACTGAAAGGCAATGATGCAAAAAGGAGTGTACCGCCGTGACAAGCAAAAAAGCAACCGTCAAACACGCTTTTACCGCGTCTTTGCCCGTTATGGCAGGATATATGGTGCTGGGTATGGGCTTTGGCATTTTGTTGCGTACCGCCGGCTACGGTTGGTGGTGGGCGCTGTTGATGAGCGCGTGCATTTACGCAGGGTCTATGCAGTACGTCGCTATCGACCTGTTGGCAACGGGGGCATCGCTCATAACCACCGCACTTGTCACGGTTATGGTGAACATACGGCATATTTTTTACGGCCTTTCTATGCTGTCTCCTTACAAAACCGTCGGCAAACGTAAACCGTATCTTATTTTCGCATTGACGGACGAAACGTTTTCGCTCGTTTGCTCCCCTACCCTGCCCGCAAACGTCGATTCGCGCGGATATTATCTGTGGGTATCGCTGTTTAATCATCTGTACTGGATTATCGGCAGTACGTTAGGCGGTATTCTCGGCAGTTTTCTGCCGTTTTCTACCGAAGGCATCGCGTTTGCCATGACCGCGTTGTTCGTGGTGATTTTTGTGGAACAATGGGAAAAAGAAAAACGGCATCTGCCCGCTTTGACGGGGCTTGTCATCTCCATTGTCTGTCTGCTGATTTTCGGCAAAGATATGTTTCTCATTCCCGCTATGGTAGCTATCACGGTAGCACTGTTTATAGAAAAACGGTGGGAGGTGGCAGACGGTGAATGATACCCGTATTTTGCTGATGACCGCCGTTGTGACAGGGGTTACGGCACTCCTGCGCTTTTTGCCGTTCGCGGTGTTTAAAAACCGCGTGCCCCAATCGATTATGTATCTGGGTAAAGTGTTGCCGTTTGCCATTATGGCGATGTTGGTGGTGTATTGCCTGAAAGATACGTCGTTTGTAACCGCGCCGTACGGCATTCCCGAAGCGCTCGCCGTGTCGGCGGTTGTGTTACTGCATAAATGGAAACACCACACCTTGCTGTCCATCATAGGCGGCACGGCGGTGTATATGGTGTTAGTACAGGTCGTTTTTTAGGAGTGCGTATGGAACTGAAACAAGCAGTATTTTGTTGTCCTGTGTGTAAAGATGTGCTGTTTATCCGCCCTGACGGGTGGCGATGCTTTCGGGGACATCATTTTGACAAAGCCAAGCAAGGCTACGTAAACCTTTTGCGTTCAAACAGCAGCAGCGGACACGGGGATGATAAACTGATGGTGGCATCCCGCAGTGATTTTCTGAACAAAGGGTTTTATGCGCCGTTACGGGATGCAATCGCCGCCTATATCGGCAAAGGACACACCGTATTGGATGCGGGGTGCGGTGAGGGATACTATACCGTGAGTTTGGCGGAACACAACACCGTTTGCGGCGTGGATATTTTCAAAGAAGCGTTAAAGGTTGCGGCGCGGCGGGTGCCGCAAGCACAGTTTGCGGTGGCAAGCGTCGCCGCGTTGCCGCTTACAGAACAAAGCGTTGATACGGTGGTCAATATTTTCGCGCCCGACGCAAACAGCGAATACCTGCGCGTATTACAAGCAGGCGGACGGCTGATTACGGTGCAACCGCAAGAAAATCATTTATGGGAACTAAAAGCCGCCGTATACGACACGCCGTATAAAAATCCTGCTCCCGCAACCGCAAGAGACGGGTTTGCGGTCATACAACAACAATCGGTGGATTACACCGTCACATTAGATACCGCCGCCGATATTGCGGCGCTGTTCCAAATGACCCCCTATTACTACAAAACGTCCCGCAAAGACCAACAAAAATTAGCATCTCTTACCACCCTTACCACACGTGTATCCTTTTTGATAACGGTGTATGAAAAAATGTAAAAGAACGCAGTAGCAAAGCTACTGCGTTCTTTCTTTTCGTTGTTATTTATCGATTGGTGCAAATGCCGGAAGCGTTAAATCTGTAGGTTTTGTAGCCGACTCTAAGCGATTGGTTTGCTATCATATAGCCGTTGGCATCACAATAGTACCAATAGCCGCCGTCGTGGACCCATTCGGATTTGGTCATAGAGCCGTTGGCATCCAGCCAAATCCAACCTTTAGAGTCTTTCTTCCAGCAGTTGGTTACCGCGTAACCGTCGGCGCCGACATAGCACCAGCCCTTAGAGTCGGTGGTCCATTTGTTGGTGAGCATTGCGCCGTCACCGCCGAGTTTTACCCAGCCTTTGGAGTCTTTCATCCATTTATTGGTGACCATATAGCCGTTAGCGTCAATGAAACACAAGAGGACGGTTCTATTGTGTTCTTAAAATTTCCTAACTATATTAAACCCTATTCCCGTAAGTCTTGAAATTTGCCTTATCGACAAACCATAATCGCGTAAAATCTTTAAGTATTTATTCCTTTTTTCAACAGATAAATTTTGGAATTCGGTCGCGGTTCTGCATTTAGAAATTTTTTGAATGATTTTTCTTGCTTCGTCATCTGTCAATCTAAAATCGTTATCTTCAATTTCCAAACAAACATCTTGGGTTTCTTCTTTGTTAAAATTAATAAATTGGTCCTTGTCGATAATCCCAAAACAAAAATCCGCATCCACCAAATTCGAATCACCTATGTACTCATTGTAACTGCTGAATCTATAATCGTCGATGGTTGTGGACAACCCCGCTTTGACGGGATTTTGATGTATATATCTAACAACCGTCAAAAAATATGAATCGTCTTCGACGGGTTCGCTTTTGAATCTATCCTGAAACAAATGCCCGTTTCGCCTATATTTCCAATTATACCAATAAACATAACTTCCGGCAATTCGTTTAACAATTAAATCTACATCTTCTTTTTCAACTCTTAAAAGTAAATGTATATGATTTGACATAAGACAGTAAGCGAATATTTTATATCCGCTTACTGCCTTATAATTTTTTAGTGTTTCTAAAAACTTCAAATTATCTTCTTCATCTTCAAAAATCACTTGTCTGTTAATTCCACGAAGCATTATATGGTATATTC
>JAZPXM010000172.1:0-20160 GCA_045543675.1 Acutalibacteraceae bacterium | reverse complement strand
AAACCGCTGTCTTCTGCCATCTTGCAGGTAACCTGCGGTTTAGCCCCCGTATTGTGTCGCGAAATAGCGATACGGGTGACGGGTGACGCAGATTTTCTTGCTGACACGTTAGATGCGGCGCAAACCGAAAAATTAACCGCTTTACTCACCCGTTTACAGCATATTGCAAACGGTGCACAAGCAGGTATACCTTACCTTTTATATAAAGAGAACGGTGTGCCGCTGGAATACAGCGTGTTGCCGCTTTTGCAGTATGGTGCGTGTGACGCAAAGCAAGCGGACAGTTTTTCTGCCGTTTTAGACGAGTTTTACGAAAAGCGGGATGCCGCCGAACGTTTCCGTCAACGCACCGCCGACCTTACCCGCGTACTCACCGCTAACCGTGAGCGGTTAGAGAAAAAGCTCAGTATCCAACGGCAAGAATTGAAAGCGTCGGGAGACCGCGAAAAAAATCGCATATATGCTGACCTTATCAACGCCAATATGCATCGGATACCAAAAGGCGCGGCATCGGCAACACTCATCAACTACTTCGACCCCGATTGCAAAGAAATCGAAGTGCCGTTAGACCCCGCGCTTTCCGCGGCGGCGAATGCACAAAAATATTATAAAGCATACCGCAAAGCACAAACCGCCGAAAAAATACTCGCCGAGCAGATTGAAAAAGGCGAAGCGGAACATATCTACCTGGAATCGGTGGCAGATGCATTGACCCGTGCTGTAACAAGCGAAGATATTGACACGTTGCGGCAAGAGTTAGCAGACGGCGGCTATCTGCGGATGACCCGTACGGGTAAAAAGACGGCGCCGCCGATGAAACCAAAAACCTTTGTGTCAGATGACGGATTTACCATTTTGGTGGGGCGCAACAACATCGAAAACGACCGTTTGACCACCAAAACCGCCAAAGGAAGCGACATCTGGATGCATGTGAAAAACATTGCGGGCTCCCACGTCATCGTGCTGTGTGACGGCAAAACGCCACCCGACAGAACATTAGAGCAAGCGGCAATTTTGGCGGCGTTACACTCTAAAGCATCCCAAAGCAAGCAGGTGCCTGTTGACTATACGCAGGTAAAAAACGTGCATAAGCCTGCAGGTGCCAAGCCGGGATTTGTGATTTACGAAACCAACCGCACCGCTTACGTTGACCCCGACCCCGCACTCGCGGAACGATTAGCAAAAAACACTGTGTCTTACAGTGGATAGTCATAGGGATAAAAATAGAGAAGATACACAGAAAGGCGGCGAGAATATGAAACGCTACGTTGTGGCATTAGACCAAGGTACCACGTCTTCCCGCGCAATACTGTTTGACAAAGCGCAACGCCCGTGCGGTACGGTACAAAAAGAACTGACCAATTTATATCCGCAATCGGGATGGGTAGAACAAGACCCGTTGGAAATTTACGCAGGACAGTACAGCGTTTTAATGGAACTGTTAGCCAAATACGACGTCTCCCCCGACGAGATTGCCGCTATCGGTATCACCAACCAGCGCGAAACCACCATTGTTTGGGATCGCCGCACGGGAAAACCGATATACAATGCTATTGTGTGGCAATGCCGCCGCACAGCGCCTTTATGCGAGCAGTTAAAAGCAGAGGGATTTGACAGCTATATCCAAGAGAAAACGGGACTGCTGATCGATGCGTATTTCAGCGCCACTAAACTTGCGTGGATATTGGATTCCGTAGACGGTGCCCGAGAGAAGGCACAACGTGGTGACTTACTGTTCGGCACGGTGGATACGTGGCTGTTATGGAAATTGACCGACGGCAACGTACACGCTACCGACCTTACCAACGCATCCCGCACGATGTTATTTGATATTCACACATTACAATGGGACGACACCATTTTAAAACGGCTGAACATTCCGAAACATATGCTTCCCGTCGTCAAAAGCAGCAGCGAGATTTACGGATATACCACTATTGGCGGTGTGGACATTCCCATTTGCGGTGTGGCAGGTGACCAGCAAGCCGCATTATACGGGCAAACCTGCTTTAAAAAGGGGCAGGCGAAAAACACCTACGGCACAGGATGCTTTTTACTGATGCACACGGGGGATACGCCCGCCAAAAGTGAGCACGGTCTTTTAACCACCCTTGCCGCCACCCGCAAAGGACAAAAACCGCAGTACGCCTTAGAAGGCAGTGTATTTGTCGGCGGTGCGGTAATACAGTGGGTACGGGACGCTTTACGTTTTATTGCGGACGCGGAAGACAGCGAGTACTACGCGCAAAAGGTCCAAGACACGGGCGGCGTGTATCTCGTACCCGCATTTGTAGGGTTAGGGGCGCCGTACTGGGATATGCACGCGCGCGGTACCATTGTGGGCGTTACGCGCGGCACGAACAGACGGCATATCGTGCGCGCCGCTTTAGAAAGTATCGCTTACCAGACGCAGGATGTTATCACGGCGATGGAGAAGGATATCGGCACACCGCTTGTCGCATTGCAGGTGGACGGTGGCGCCGCCGCCAATCGCTTTTTGATGCAATTCCAGGCGGATGTTTCTATGGTGCGCATCCACCGTCCTAAAGTGCGGGAAACCACCGCGCTGGGCGCCGCGTTTTTAGCGGGACTTGCCATTGGGTTCTGGAAAGATGAGCAGGAGATCATTGACGGGTGGACACCCGACAACGTATACACACCGCAAATGGATACCGATACACGTACCAAACTGGTAAAAGGTTGGCACCGTGCGGTAAAAGCGGCACGTGTTTGGAGTGAGGAGGAAGACATATGACCACTACTACGTTACGGTTTTCGTCTGCAGGCGGCGGCACGGTACACGCCGTTATGGTAGCACCTGCAGGCACGCCCAAAGCCACTGTGCAGTTTGTGCACGGTATGGCAGAATATATCGAACGGTATCTGCCGACCATGCAAGCGTTGGCAGATGCAGGGTATCTCTGTATGGGGCACGACCATTTCGGGCACGGGAAAAGTGTAAACGACGAAAAAGATTTAGGGCATCTCGATTTTAAACACGGCGCCACCCATATGATCACCGACGTAAAAACGGTTGCCGACTATCTCAAGGAAACCTACCCCGACATACCGCACGTTTTATTCGGGCACAGTATGGGGTCTTTTGTGGTGCGTTGTGTTGCCGCGCGGTTTCAGGATATGTTTGACGGCCTTATCGTGTGCGGTACGGGTGGTCCTAACCCTGCACTCGGCGCAGGTAAGACCCTTGCCGCAACCTTACGCGCCGCCAAAGGCGAACGCGGCTACTCCCCGTTTTTGTATAAAATGATGTTCGGCGCATACAACGCGCGGTGTCGGGAAACCACCGATTTTGCGTGGCTGTCGGTTGACCCTGCTAACGTAGATACATACGAAGCGGACCACCTTTGCGGTTTCCCGTTTACGATAGGCGGTATCCATTCGTTGCTGAACGTACACGGTGAAGCCAACAGCAAAGTGTGCTTTGCCGCCACGCCCAAAGACCTGCCCGTTTTGCTGATTGCAGGTGCAGATGACCCTGTCGGCGAGTACGGGGACGGCGTGAAAACGGTGTTCGGCGAATATAAACGTGCAGGTGTCAAAAAGGTAATCTTAAAACTGTACGCGGACTGCCGTCACGAAATCTTAAATGACGTTTATAAACAGCGGGTTATCAACGATATGTTGGACTTTTTAGCGGAAATATAACAAAAAGCAGGATGCTTGGCATCCTGCTTTTCACTTTATCGTTCGAGTAAACGCGCCATCACCGACGAGCCGTGTGCAATCATCACGCCTGTTGCGGCGGCGGTGTCTTCGGTAAAGGTGTCCACACCGCCTAACGCCTTGCGGGAATCGTACAGCATAAAGGGTACGGGGTCACTGCAATGGGTACGGGTCTCCAGCGGCGTCGGGTGGTCGGGCATCACTAAAATACGGAAGTCGTCCTTTTCTTTTAAGTATTCTACCAGCGGCGTTAAGATCTGTTTATCGATCTCTTCGATAGCTTTCACTTTGTTTTCCGCTTCGCCGCGGTGCCCACATTCATCGGGCGCTTCCACGTGTACATATACCAGTTCCACGCCTTTGTCAAACAACGCTTTTGCGGCATCTGCTTTGCCCGTAAAGTTGGTATCTAAGTAGCCGGTCGCTCCCTCTACATCGGGAATTTCCATATTGGCGCACACGCCGATACCTTTTAACAAATCTACCGCGGAGATCACGCCTGCAGATACGCCGTTTTTCTCTTTGAAATCTTCTAACTGCGGCTTTTTGCCTTCGCCCCACAGCCAGATAGACGAAACGGGACGTTCGCCTTTGGCAATACGCGCTTTATTTACGGGATGGTCTTTTAAGATGTCCACCGATCTTTTCATTAAGTCAACCAGCGGTTGTGCCGCTTCGGCTTTGCTCAGATATTCACCGACCACTCTGCCGCTGATATCGTGCGGCGGGGTCATTTCACCCAAATCGGTAGTGCCGTTTGCCACCACCAAACAATGACGGTAGCTGACACCCGGGTAGAATGTGAACAGGTCACTACCCAATGTTTCCTGCACCGTTTTCATAATTTCGGCGGCTTCAGCTGTGGAGATATCCCCTGCGCAATAGTCTACCATCGTTTTATCTGCGTAGTTTTCTTCGTCGGACAAGGTGACAAGATTACATCTGAGCGCCACATCGGTGTCTTTCAGATCCACACCGATACTGGCGGCTTCCAGCGGCGAACGTCCGGTGTAACATTCTAACGGGTCATATCCCATCACCGACAGGTTCGCCACGTCGCTGCCGGGTTTTAATCCCGCCGCCACCGTGCGGCAAAGACCGACCTCGGCGGTTTTGGCAAGCATATCCATTGTGGGTTTATACGCCAACATCATCGGTGTTTTATTTTGGAGTGCGGGGAACGGCTTATCTGCCATACCGTCGCATAACATCACTAAATATTTCATTTTTCTGCCTTCTTTTTCGGATTTTTCACCAGTATACCACAACCGTACACGAAAAGTAAAGAAACACATTGCTTTTTTTCATATTTACGGGTATAATTTTCGTTGAATGACAGATTTTAGGAGTTTACCGCTATGAGAATGCGCCGTAAAAAACATTTAGAGGACCGTATGACCGCTTGCGAAGGGTTTCTGTTTGTGCCCGAAATGCCCCAAGACCGCGACTACCGCAAAGCGATAGAACAACCCGATTTTTTGCCGCTGGACGAAATATTTCCGAAAAAACAACCGCTGTGGTTGGAAATCGGTTGCGGTTTGGGACAGTTTGCAACCGAACTTGCCCGCCGTCACCCCGACGTCAATATTTTAGCGGTGGAAGTGGTGGCAAACGTTATTGTGGTTGCCGCCGAAAAAGCGTGTAAAGAACAACTGCCGAATTTGCGGTTTTTGCAGTGCAGCGCAGAATATCTTCCCCGCTATTTGCAACCCGCTTCGGTAGAGCAGTTATTCTTAAATTTTTCCTGCCCGTATCCGAAAAAGCGGTATGCAACCCACCGCCTCACCCACGCGCGGTTTTTGGAGATTTATAAGCTGCTGCTCACCGAGAAGGCAGAGATACACCAAAAAACCGATAATATGCATTTCTTTGAATTTTCCATTGAACAGTTTTCGCAAAACGGATTTGCACTCAAAAACGTGTGTTTTGATTTGCATAACAGCGATTTTGAAGGCAATATCGTCACCGAATACGAAAAGCGCTTTTCGGATCTGGGACAACCGATTTACAGATTGGAAGCGTATAGGAGATAAAATGAAAACGGGCGACCTGTCGTATGGCTTCTCCTGAGGAGAAGCTGTTGAGCGCCAGCGAAACTGATGAGGTGTAGGTTTCAGTGCAACCGTTTTACACTTGTAAATTTTCTTTCCACCTCATCCGTCACGGCTACGCCGTGCCACCTTCTCCTCAAGGAGAAGGCATATATGGTGTCAAAAAACGGTGTGGCAAAAGCCACACCGTTTTTATCGTTTATCCTACCCAAACGCCCGCAGCATTGAAGGTGTATCTCTTGCCGCCGATGGTGAGTGTTTTATTCGCGACCATATAGCCGTTTGCATCGCAATAGTACCATTTTTCGCCGTCTTTCACCCATTTGGATTTGGTCATGGAACCGTTAGCATCCAGATAAATCCAACCGTGAGAGTCTTTCTTCCAACAATTTGTGACCGCGTAACCGTCTTTGCCGACATAGCACCAACCCTTAGAGTCGGTGGTCCACTTGTTAGTCAGCATCGCGCCGTCACCGCCGAGTTTTACCCAGCCTTTGGAGTCTTTCATCCATTTGTTGGTCACCATGTAGCCGTTTGCGTCAAGGTAGTACCATTTGCCGTTGGTTTTTATCCACTTGGATTTGGTCATGGAACCATTGGCGTTCAGATACACCCATGAGGACTGGTATTGCCGCCAGCAATTGGTGGCCGCATAACCGCTTGCCTCCACATAGCACAAACCGTGGGAATCTGTCAACCATTCGTTGGTTGCCATCACGCCGTCCGCACCAAGATAGCACCAACCCTTCGAGTCTTTACGCCAGGCATCGGTAATCAATTTACAATTTTCGAAGAAATACCATTTCCCTTGATCTTTATACCAACCGCTTCGCGGTGCGTTATAGTGCCACGTAACGTCATCCAGTTCTTCATTATACTCGCCAATAACAATATCCCGATTATCCCCTAAACACCATATGTTACGAAGCATGCCACATTCATAAAATGCAGCATCCCCGATGGTGGTCACATTAGCGGGAATGGTCACCGAACAAAGCCGTTTACAACCATAAAATGCACCACTATCGATAGTGGTCACACTGTCCGGTATCACCACCGTCTCGAGCATCTCACATTCGAAGAACAAAGTGTCCTCTACCGTCGTTATGCCATCCGGAATGGTCACCGATTTCAACCTTATGCATTCCGCGAACGCACTCTCGCCGAGAAAGGTAACCGTTTCCGGAATGGTCACCGACTCCAAAGATACACACCAAACGAACAAGCCGGCAGACCAGGTGGTTACACTTTCGGGGATTTCTAT
This sequence comes from Acutalibacteraceae bacterium, assembly GCA_045543675.1. GTDB lineage: Bacteria > Bacillota > Clostridia > Oscillospirales > Acutalibacteraceae > URNF01. The sequence continues at coordinate 13,161 of JAZPXM010000172.1, read as the reverse complement.
CGAAGGTAGTGAAGCGCAGTCATAGAATGCACACTCGCCAATAGAGGTTACGCTATTCGGAATGAAAATGTTCTCAAGATCGTAGCAGCCATTAAAAGCTCTTTCGCCGATAGCAACGATACCCTCCAGCAATTCCACCGACTGCAGTGCCTTGCAACCGTCAAATATATACGAACTCAGTGCCAGCGAATCGCCGTCAACCACCGCGGAAAGAAGCGCTGTACAATTTTCAAACGCGTTTTCTCCCACCATAGTAACACTGTCAGGAACTACCACCGACGTCATCTTTTCACAATCTTCAAACGCGCTTTCTGCCACAGTTATCGTCCCTTGGCGAACAACATACGAACCTGTTAAGTCCTTTTTAGCGTTAATAAGATGGTTGCCGACGTACAATACGCCATTTTTCCAGTTGCTCTCGTTGTTATAGTATCCCGTTTTTTCGAAAACGTTATATCCAATTTTTACATTGTCGTGAATTTTGATAGAGTTCAGTGCAGAACATTCGTAAAATACATACCCATCCAGCTCGGTTACACTATTGGGAATGGTCACAGAGGTAAGAGAAGTACATCTGCGAAACGCATTAACACCAATATATGTCAAGGTATCGGGGAGAACAATAGAGATAAGCGAGGAACATCCGTCAAACGTGCACTCTGCAATCGTTTTGGTATCCGCCCGCAACGTGCAAGTGCCGGAGATGTCAGCCGATATTGCAACAGCGTGTTTGTCGACGTACAACACGCCCCCTTCCCAGTTTCTAAAATTGTAATAATGCTCCGTATAATCAAAGGCACGTTTGCCGATTGAAATTGTTTTATCCGGAATGGTAATCGTTTTCAGCTGCCTGCAATTAAAAAATGCGAAGGCGTGTATTTCTGTAACAGTTTCAGGAATGACAATCGATTGCAAACTGCATCCATTAAATGCAGAAGTTGCTATGCAGGTAACGCCAACCGGAATGGTTATGGCGGTAAGTGCTGTGCAATCTTCAAAGCAAGCGTACGGAATCTTCGTCATGTTATTAGAGAACCGTATCGAAGCAAGCGAGGTGCAACCGGAAAACGCGTCACTGCCAATCTCCGTTACTGTGTCGGGTATGCTGACCGAGGTAAGCGAACTACAACCGGAAAACGCGTCACTGCCAATCTCCGTTACCGTGTCAGGTATGCTGACCGAGGTAAGCAAGGTGCAATCACAAAAGGCACGCTGAGCAACATTTGTAACACCTTTTTGAATGACCACCTTAGTAATATCGGTGCCCCACGGCAGAACCGAATCATAATACAGCATCTCCATTTCTCCGTTACCGGAAATGGTCAACACCGTACCATTCAGCGTCCACGTGCAATCGCCGGTTATACCGCTTGTTGCCGCGTGGGCGGTAATGCCAAACACACCCGTCGGCACAAAAAAGACAAGCATCAGCAAGCATAAAAACACGGATAACAGTTTTTTCATAGCTCATCCTCCTGAAAGGCGGTAATTTACAGTTTCACTATACGCTTTTTAAGGCGGGTTGTCAACGGAACGATGTAGATTAGCACGCACGTATGGTGTTGGTGTAGGGCAGGCCTTGGTCCTGCCGCTCTATTATTAGGGTGGAGTAAGTCCCACCCCTACGGTATCATTGATGCTGTTTGCGTAGGGGACATAGCTTTAGACCGAGCCGCAGCGAGACCTTGCCCGTCCCGTGTGTTTGCCTCCCTCGAAGAGGGAGACACAAGAATATCTGCAACACAAAAACACGGTGTGGCAAAAGCCACACCGTTTTTTGTTAAAACAATTCACATAGCGAAGAATACACGTACAAAGAGCCAAGGCAAATAAGCGGTTTGCCGTCCTTTTTTGCGGCGGCTTTGGCGGCGGCAAATGCCGCAGGGATGGTTTCAAACGCCGTTGCAGGAATACCCGCTGTCTGCAATACCGCCGCGTAATCTTTCGCATCTAATGCGCGCGGCGACTCAGGGGTCATCGTAAACGCCGTATCCGCAATTTCGGAAAGCATTTTCGCAATGCCCGTATAATCCTTATCTTTCAGTACAGCGGTCAACAGATACACCTTTTCGCCGCCAAAATACTGTTTGATACTGTTCACCGCCTGTGCAATACCCTGCGGATTATGCGCGCCGTCAAAAATCACTAAGGGATCGCGTCCGACGATTTCAAAACGTGCGGGCCATTTTGCCGCAGCAAGACCCGCTCTCACCGCACTTTCGGGAATATCCCATCCGTTTGTCCGCAAAATCTCCACCGCATCCAACACCAAAGCGGCATTTTTCGGTTGATACAATCCCAAAAGATGAATGGCAACCGCCGTTCTATCCTTATAATCAAAGGTGGTACCGTCAAGGGTGGCGTGTACGTCTGTTAAGCGCGTATAATCCGTGCGATAAAACGGCGCGCTCTGCGCTTTTGCGGTCTGTGCAATCACTTGTGCCGCCGTTTCGTCGTCGCCACCGAACAATACGGGTGCATTTTTCTTGATAATACCTGCTTTTTCCGCCGCGATCTGTTCCACCGTATCCCCTAAAAACGCGGTGTGGTCAAGGGCAATACCCGTAATGACCGAAAGCAACGGTTCTTTAATAATATTGGTAGAATCCAGCCGTCCACCTAACCCCGTTTCCAATACCACCACGTCGCAGTGATGACGGCGAAAATATTCGAACGCTATGGCGGTGATCAGTTCAAATTCGGTGGGTTTATCCTGCATACTGTCTGCAAAAGGGCGTACCAGCGCGGTAATTTCCGCTAACTCATCATCCGCAATATTTTCACCGTTTATCTGCATCCGTTCGTTAAACGCACGGATAAACGGGGACGTATACAACCCCGTTTTATACCCTGCCGCCTGCAGGATGGACGCGGTCATGGCACAAAACGAGCCCTTGCCGTTGGTGCCTGCTACGTGAATACAGCGTAAATCCTTTTCGGGATGTCCCAGTTTTTCGCACAGTTCACCGATACGCTCTAATCCCGGTTTGCAAAAGGTCCAGTTAATACTATGAATATATTCCAACGCTTGCGTATAGTCCATATTACTTTCTCCGTATCTCATTAATCTGGCTTTGCAAGGCGCGGCTTTTGAGTATCACACACAACAGCACCGTTTCCAAGCCGCCCACCAACGCGTAGTTGAGCGCCCGCCACAGCATCAGTTCCCATAAAGGATAGCTGTAAAACGCCACAAGGCCCACCGTTTTTATCAGCACCGAGCCGACAAGGTGCGCCACCAAAACGGTCACCGTGACACGAAGGATGTGCGGCGTTTTGAAAAGTGCGCGGTACAAAAGCCCGCCCAACAGACCGATAACCGCACCGCCCAGCGTGATAAGCGGATTCACCGCATATCCGACCAACAGGCAACCGATAAGGTCAGCCGCCACCGCCACCAACATACCCATAACGGGGCCAAACGCCATACCGGCCAGTAAAAGCGGCAGGTTTTCGAAACTGAAACGCAAGGTATCCCCCACACGAATGGCAAGATATTTGCCGAGCACGATACTCAACGCCGCGAGCAATGCCGCCGCCACAAAAACAGCGAGCGGTGTCTTTTTTTGGTTTTTAAACATAAAAATAACCCCCTTTATGCGCAAAGTACCCGTATATACACGGTGCAACTGCCATAAGCGGAGGTTTTACTTCCGTATTTACAGCGGGATGCAGTATACGCACCGCAGACAAACCGTAACATTTGTCTTTCGTCCCCACGGCAACTCCCCGTCCGCAGGACACTTGACGCGCATATACTTACTCTGTTTGCGGTTAGTATACCACGCGTTTTTAGAATTTACAAGTATTTCTTGCGTTTTTGTATATATCCCCTTATAATAGATACATACCGAAAGCAAAGGAGAGATTGTATGTTAACTATATATGATTTTTCTGTTGACTACATAAAAAATCCCGCGGTGGTAAACACCGAAAATTTGCGTTTTGGCTGGAAATTACGTTCCGACCGCAAAAACGTGTTGCAGGACCGCTATCAAATCGTGATAGCAGGTGTGGCGGACAGCGGTGTTGTCAAAGACAGCCGTGTGTGTGACCATACGTTGCCGTCTTTATCCCTTTCTCCTTTGTGCGACTATACGGTGACCGTTACCGTATGGGACAACCACGGGGATACTGCCACCTTGACTCACAAATTCTCTACCACCCTTGCAGATGCGCAATGGGCAGATGCCAAATGGATAAAGCCCGCCGTACATACCGTGGGGTGGGCGCCGTTATTGCGCACCAAATTTGAAACGGGCAACGTAAAACGCGCGTTGCTGTTCGCATCAGGTCTGGGTACAGCCGTTTACTATATGAACGGCAAGCAAATCGACGAAGGAAATTACGTTGACCCGCCCGAAAGTAACTATGAAAAGACGGTGTTTTACCGTCGCTTTGATGTCACCGATTGCGTGAAAGACGGCGGTAATGCGCTTGCTGTACTGCTCGGTGAAGGGTTTTACGCGCAAAGCCGCGTGTGGACCTCAAACAACGCGTTCGGTATGGCCTACGGCCCCGAATGTGTGAAAGCAAAACTGTTTTTATATTTGGAAGACGGCACGGTGCAGACCGTTTGTACCGATGAAAATTGGCAGTATCGGTATAGTCATATCACCGTCAACAACCTATACGGCGGCGAGCATCACGATATGCGGTTATACCTTGACGATTTCTCGTTGTTTGAAAGCGATGACGCTGCCTGGTGCAACGCGGTGGAAGATACAACACAAAAAGGCGATTTGACCTTGTGTCCCATTCCGCCCGTGAAAGAAATCCGCCGTCTGCCCGCAAAAGCGGTGCACACCGCCAGCGGCATACACGAAGGCGTGTTCATTTTCGATATCGGCGAAAATATGGCAGGTATTGCGGAAATCCACCTGCCGCCTGCACCGCGCGGTGCGGTGGTTACCTTGCGGTATGCGGAAAGTTTAACGCCGCACGGCACACTTGACCAACGCTCCACGGGGTCTGCTGTTTGCCGTTTGATTCAGCAGGACGTATACATCTGTCGCGGTGACAAAGACGGTGAAGTATTCCGTCCGCAACTGTGTTATCACGGTTTTCGGTACGTGGAAATCACAGGGTTATATCAACCCTCTTCACAGATGACCGGCGACGAAATGCCGCCGCTTGATACGGTGGTGGGTATTCAACTGTCCACCGAGATGCAAGAACGCACCGCGTTTTCTACTTCCTACGATTATTTACAGCGGTTTTTCAATTTGATGCGTAACACCTATCGCTCCAATTTTCACGGATTCCCTGAGGATTGCCCCGTACGCGAACGGTGCGGTTGGTTAGGGGATGCACAACTGGTGTGCGACTGGGGACTTATGCAGTACGACACGGTGGCGTGTTATGAAAAATATTTAGAAGATATCCGTACAACCCGCGAAGTGTACGGCCTCTGGCAACAAATTGCACCCGGCAAGCGCACCTGCGGGCAAGGTACGCCGCTTTGGGAGTGCGCGCAGATTATGATTCCATACGCGCTGTACAAATATTGCGGTGATGCTTCGGTTATCTGCCGTCACGCCGATGCCATGAAAGCGCTTATCGAACGCGAAAAGCAACGCACGGGCGAACTTATTATCACGGCAGGTCTCGGCGACTGGATTCCCGCGGTGAAAAACAGTTCCCCACGCCGTATGCCCGTCCCCCACTCTTCCACCCTTGCGTTTTTTGAAATGTGCAAAATTATGGAAGAGCTGTGTGAAACCTTTGGCATCGGCGACCCTGCCTATTACCGCACGCTTGCCGCGGATATCCAAGCAGCATTTAACGGACAGTTCTATGATGCACAAAACCATACCTACGGCTATTGGGGTTCCAACGGCGCGGCATTGCAGGTGGGTATCTATCCCGACGGTGAAAAGGAAGCACTCACACACAGTCTTGTGAAACAGATCAAAGACGACAATTACGAGATGTCTACCGGTATTTACGGCAACAAATATTTAGTGCCCGCTCTGCTGGACGCAGGATACGGCGATATTGCCTTCCGTTTCTTGTTTAACCCCGATTTTATCAGTTTCGGGCAGATGGTGGACCAAGGGGCAACCACCATTTGGGAAGCACCGTATATGCACGAAGTGGAAACCGACAGAAACTTCTTCGTTTCGTCCTATAACCACCCGATGCACGGCGGCTTTTTATACACCTGTATGACCCATATAGCCGGTATCCGTCCGCAAAAGGCGGGTTTTGAACAATTTGCGTTTCAGCCGTGTTTTACTTCGCTCACCAATACGGTGGATATGGAAATGGATACCCCTTACGGTGTGATTGCGGTGCATATCAAAGGACGTACCGCCACCCTTTCCGTACCCGCGGGTACCACCTGCGTGTTACAATCGGGCGAAGTGCTCGGTTCGGGTGAACATCAGCTTACATTTTAAGGGGTGAACGGTATGCAATGTGAAATGTGCGTGTATTACACGTATGACGAATATACAGACAGCTACGAATGTCTCGTATCTATGGACGAAGATGAAGTATACCGTTTACACAGCGGTTTACAAAAATCCTGCCCGTATTTTCGGGAGGACGACGAATATGCAGTAGTACGAAAGCAGAATTGAGGTACAGTATGGTAGAATTAGGTATCATTGCGGCTATGGACAAGGAAGCCAATCCGCTTATCGAACAAATGACAGACACCGTCACCGAAACGGTGAGCGGTATCACCTTCACCGTTGGCAATTTGCGCGGACACAGCGCGGTGGTTGCCGTCTGCGGTATCGGTAAGGTGTTCGCCGCTATGTGCGCACAGACGATGATATTACAATATGCGCCTGCGCGTATTATTAACACGGGCGTGGCAGGCAGTTTATCCACACATTTAAAAATCGGTGATCTGGCGATTGCCGAAAACGTGGTACAGCACGATATGGATACGTCCGCTTTGGGCGACCCGAGAGGGTTGATTTCGGGTATTAACGAAATTTATCTGCCTGCGGACAAAACATTGGGTGCATTACTGATGGATTGCGCCAAAGATATCGGTGTGCACGCGCTGTCGGGCGTTATCGCATCGGGCGACCGCTTTGTCAGCGACGATGCATACAAGGCGTTTATCGTTGAAAACTTTAACGGTATCGCGTGCGAAATGGAAGGTGCGGCAATAGGACAGGTATGTTTTGTCAACAACGTGCCGTTTGCCGTTGTGCGCGCCATTTCGGACGATGCGTCGGGCGAAGCACAAATGGATTATCCGCAATTCGCGGCGTTAGCGGCAAAACAGTCGGTAGCACTTCTTTGCCGTATGGCAGAAAGGATATAAAATGCGTACCAATTTTCACACCCACACCATGCGGTGTAACCACGCGGACGGCACCGACCGTGCATACGTAGAAGCGGCGATAAAAAGCGGCATCAAGGTGCTCGGCTTTTCCGATCACGTACCCTACCCCGCATTTCCCGATACGACATATTACAGTAATTTTCGTATGAAACCCACGCTGACAGAAGATTACTGCAACAGTATTTTACAGTTGAAGGAAGCGTACAAGGCAGATATAGAAATCCGCTTAGGGTTCGAAGCGGAATATTACCCCGAAATGTTCGAGGATTTATTAGCATTTCTCAAAAACTATCCGTATGACTATCTCATTTTAGGACAACATTGCATCGGTAAGGAATACGACCATCCGTGGTGGTCGGTCAATCCTACTGCCGATGCGGCTATTTTGAAACAGTACGTTGACCAGACGACAGCGGGAATGCGAACGGGTGCGTTTGCGTATCTTTGCCACCCCGATCTTTTCTATTTCACCGGCGACGATGCGGTGTATCGGCAGGAAATGCAACGGATTTGCGAAGCGGCATTGCAACTGGATATGCCGCTGGAATGTAATCTGTTGGGATTTCGCGCTATGCGCAACTATCCCGACCCCCGCTTTTTCTGCTTAGCGGCAGAATACGGATGCAAGGTCATTTTGGGTATAGACGCACACGGACCCGCTGAAATTGACCACCCGAAAAATGCAGGTATTCATCAATTTCTCGCCGATTGCGGCATCACAAACATCGTGGAGGATTTTAAATAATGGCAAAAAGGAACGTACGCGGTACCAAAAGTAAAATTGTATCCGCCGCGTGGAAATTGTTTTACGAACAGGGATATGACGATACCACCGTCGAAGAGATCGTGGAACTGTCCGGCACGTCTAAGGGGTCATTTTATCACTATTTTGAAGGAAAAGACGCGTTACTGTCTTCACTTTCGTATTTATTTGACGAAGAATACGATCGTCTTATCACCACCTTTACCCCCGCTATGACCGCGTGGGATAAGTTGCTGTATCTCAACCGTGAACTGTTTTTGATGATAGAAAACAGCATCTCTTTAGACCTGCTGGCGCGTCTGTACTCTTCGCAGTTGATAACGGCAGGCGAAAAGCACCTTTTAGACCACAACCGCACCTACTATAAGCTGCTACGGCAAATTTGCGGCGACGGTATCAAAAACGGTGAATTCCGCAGCGACCTTTCGGTGAACGAACTGGTAAAAGCGTACGCCACTTTTGAACGTGGTATTTTATACGACTGGTGTATTTGCGGCGGTAATTACGCACTTGCCGCCTATACCGCCAGAATGTTGCCGCTGTTTTTGGCGGGATTTAAAGCGTAAAAATTTTTATTCTGTTTTTCGTATATTTTTTAGTCTACATTAAAAGTAGGCAAAAACGCCGAGATATCAAGGGTTTTGATATCTCGGCGTTTTTTATAGTCTAAACTACGTTCTGTATTGCATTCTTGTTTTTTATGTGGTATACTGTGAAAAGTTTTTTACAAACACACAATTACATAGGAGTGAAAACAATGATTTACGCATTTGTTCTGTATTTCGTTCTGATGCTCGGTATCGGCATCTACTTCTTTGCAAAGTCAAAGGGGAATGACGAAAAAGACTATTTCTTGGGCGGTCGCTCGATGGGGCCGTGGGTAACCGCTATGAGCGCTCAGGCATCCGATATGAGCGGCTGGTTGCTGATGGGCTTCCCCGGCAGCATTTTGGCTTTCGGTATGGGTCAGGTATGGATCGGTATCGGTCTTGCGCTTGGCACTGCTGCCAACTGGATTTTGGTGGCACGCCGTCTGCGCCGTTTTTCCAAGGCGTCGGGTGATGCTATTACCCTGCCGCAGTATCTTACCAACCGTTTTGCTACCACTCATCCGTTGTTGAAAGTGGTTTGCGCGATTATCTTCCTTATCAGCTTCACCGTATACGTTGCGTCCGCATTTAACGCAGGCGCTTCCGTGTTTGTGGCGGTACTGCCCGAATTTTTTAAAGGCCGCGAACTGCTCGCAATGACCATCTTTGCAGTGTTGATTCTCACCTACACCTTTATGGGCGGCTACAAAGCGGTTTGCTGGACCGACTTTTTCCAGGGACTTTTAATGTTGATCGCCCTGCTTGCCGTGCCGATCATTATGGCAACTTCCGGCAACTTTGATCCCGTGTATAACACGGCATTCAAAGAGGGTGTTACCGCTTTCGGTGACAGTCCGTTTACTGCCACCTGGCAGGATATCGTGTCCGGTCTCGGTTGGGGTCTCGGTTACTTCGGTATGCCGCACATTCTCGTACGCTTTATGGCTATCAAGAAACCTTCCATGGTGAAAACCAGTTCTTCGGTTGCTATCACTTGGGTTGTGCTTACCCTTGCCGCTGCTATCGCCACCGCCATTCTCGGCCGTACATTCTTGATGGGCGATGGTGTGGCACTTGCAGATATGTTGTTACCTAACAATCAAAAGATGGTGTTTATTGAAGTGGCAAAAGACATCTTCCCGCCCGTTATCGCAGGCTTGATGCTCGCCGCTATCATTGCCGCCGCGATGTCTACTGCTGACTCGCAGTTGTTGGTGGCATCCTCTTCCTTTGCGAGCGATATTTACAAACCGCTTCTCCGCAAAAACAAGGCTTCCGAAAAGGAAATGCTGTGGGTTGGCCGTATCGCCGTTTTGGTGGTGGCGATGGTTGGTTTTGCGATTGCCGCTTCCGGTCTTAACAACCCTGCTTCCTGGTCTTCCGACATTATGAACATGGTGGAAAATGCCTGGGGCCTGTTCGGTGCCGCTTTCGGTCCCGTGGTTATCCTGTCTCTGTTCTGGAAACGCTTTAACTACGCGGGTGCGGTCAGCGGTATCATTGCCGGTGCTGTTGCCGATATCGCCTGGTTGCTGTGCTTTACCAATACGGTTATGCCTGCCGCTATTGTCAACACCGCCGTATACGAAATCGTACCCGGTTTTGTTGTCGGTATGATAGTGTCTCTGATTGTCACCCTTTGCACCAAAGCGCCGGGTGCTGATGTTACCGCTATTTTTGAAGCGGCAACCAATACATCGGTTGATGACTAAATAACAAAAAAGCACGGCGTGTCTTTTGACACACCGTGCTTTTTTGTTTGCTTATTTTTCGGGACATTTCCAATCGAAAATGCGTGCAGGCTGTTCAAAGGGGGTCACAAAGAAGGTGTCTTCCACAGGAGTGCCATGACGCTTATGTTCGATAACACTCACCAGACGTCGCACGTCTTCCACCTTATGCATATGGAAACCGCGACGGAAGTACCAATACAAATTGTCTTCCGCGTCCAGCAACTTAAACACTTCTTTTGCCGCTTGAGTGGTCTGCCACGAGCCGATAGGGTTCGTCCATACATCGCTTATCGCCTCGGCGATAATCAGCGTACGGGGCGCTACCATGGCTTTTAAGAAATGGCAATCAAAGGGGAGTTGCGCTTCCTTTTCCGCATACTGCGCAAGGTCGGGTCCAAACCAGTAAGGGAAATTTTTGGAAATGTCCGCCAACGTTTCACTGCGCTGCTCGTTGCCGTTTTCCTGCAACGCCGCCATATGGATACGGTAGCAACTGCAAGAGCCTGCGTTGCTTTCATTAGGACACACAATAGCGGCGCGTTCGTCCAGCACGCCTGCCAGCATCGCCGTCTTACCACCGCGGGAATGTCCCGTAAACGCAATAAGGGACATATCAAAACCGCCTATCTGCTCTAAAGCATCTACACAGCGGGAAAACCCCCACGCCCACGCGCCCAAAGCACCGAATGTCTTGTCGGGATAAGCGCGATACAGTTGCCCCGCCTTTTCGCGCGGTTCATCTTTGATATCGTGTGCCAGTTCGGTACGGTTAAACACAACCAGCGCAATGCCCTTATTTGTAAAGGTCTCATAAAACGCTTTGTCACAAAAATAGTTAAAGCAACCGTCGCCGTCTACCACCACGGGCCACGGGCCGTCACAGTTTGGAAGAAAGATGCGCATACCAAAGGTTACGGGGTGTTCTTTGGTACCGGTATGCAACAGATAGGTATTGCTTCTGCCTTTACCGCCTCTGTGCAGTGCTTCCACTTCTAAAAATTCCGGCGCGGGCGGTTGCGTTCCGTACTGCAATTCGATGACATCCTTGTACATCTCTTTGCGGCGCTGTTGCCATTTTTCTTTGGTGTCGGCTACTGTGCCGTCCTTGCAGATAAAGGGGTTAGGCAATTCCCCCAACACTTCATACGAAGTAACCTGCAAACTCTTTTCATCAAAATCACAAGGCATAAGTCTCTCTCCTTTTACAGAATTTTATAGTAAATATCCCGTAACAAATTGCCGTATTTTATTTGGGTATGGTCGTATATGTACCCACATTTTTCGATGTTGCGTTTGCTGGGCAGATTATCGGGAGATACCGTCACGCACAGCATATCGACACCTTGCGCTCTCGCATACTGCTCCAGCAGTTCTTCCATACGCTGTTGCAAACGGTGACCCCGATACGCCCGGCGGACAATCGTCACCTTATAATTGGCCACCTTTTTGCCGTTGACATCCACCGTTTCCAACGTGTGGGACAGGTCATCTTCGTGTGTTTCAGGGTGAAACAACGCGGCAAAACCCGCCAACATATCCCCGTGAAACGCCCCCACCGTCACGTTAGGCGGCGTCAATACCGTTTTGAACAAATCGGGTGTATTGCGATTGAGCAGATGCGGTTGCGGCAGGGCGGCAATCGCTTCTTCCTGCATAGTTAAGATCTCTTCTAAGTGCGTTATATCACATTGACGAAAGCAAAACGCATCCTTTTCCATACCATCCCTACTTTCTGTCCCCATTATATACCAACGCGCAAAAAAAGCAATAGAAAAGCCCTATTTTTCGCAGCGGTTTTCTTGACAGTTTTGCGCGCGAGTGCTACTATAAAGTCGGGATGCGGGGAACCCTTTTTGCGGTTGCCCACGCAAAAAAACGGCGACAGAGACTCTCGAAAGTCTAAGAAAAGGTAGGAAATAACTATGTCTAAAAGGAAAATCAGTATTGCTATCGGCAAATTACAGAATATGTTCGGGGACAAAGAAGCCCTGCGCATTGCCAAGGAAATCGGCGCGGATGCCGTAGATTTCGACCTGTGCGGCGCACAATGGGATTACCGCAGGAAAGAATCGGCATACAGCCGTTCGGATGAAGAAATTGAAGCGTATTTCAAAGAGTTGAGACAGTATGCCGACACCATCGGTATCGTTATCGGGCAGACGCACGGACGTATTACGGGCATCTTCGATGACAAAGAATATGACGAAGCGTTTTATGAAAATGCGCGTCTGGATTGCCTTGCCACCGCCGCTATGGGTGTTACCACCTGCGTTATGCACAGTGTTACCACCATTCATTTCGGTGCTGATGCCGACCCGCAGAAAATGCGGGACTTAAACTTTGAAATGTTTACCCGTATTGTCCCCTATGCAAAACAGTACGGTGTGAAAATTGCCACAGAAACCTTTGGCGATGCCACGGGATTGGGCGTGGTCGATTTCTTCGGTCAGTACAACGAATTTATCAAATCCTACCATCGCGTATGCGCTGTGGAAGATTTTAAAAACTATATGACCATTTGTATGGATACGGGGCATTGCAACAAAGCCACCCGTTTCGGCCAGCCCGCCACCCCCGAGTTTATCCGTATGCTCGGCAAGGAGATCACCGTTTTGCATCTGAACGACAATGACACCTTGACCGACCAACATAAAATGCCGCTGTCGGGTTGTATGAACTGGAACGACATATTTGATGCACTGGATGAAATCGGTTATGACGGCATTTATAATATGGAATTGAACCTTGCTTTCTACGGCAGTGAATTGG
>JAZPXM010000171.1:0-6135 GCA_045543675.1 Acutalibacteraceae bacterium | reverse complement strand
TGCCCCTGTTTACGTGGCGACGTTGGCGGCGAGCGGAAACGTGAGCACCGCTTTTTCTTATCAGACGGTATTGTTGGCGGTATCACAGTTGTTGGGCTTTTTGACGGGCGGGGTGCTGTTGCCGCTTTTGTGCGTGTCGCTGGCTATGGGCATCGTGACGGCGGTATCCGATAACGGTAAAATCGGAAAAATCGGCGAAACGCTGTTAAAAATCGTTACGTGGACGTTGGGTACGGTTTCGGCGTTGTTTACGTCGGTGTTGACGGTTAACGGTATGCTGGGCGCCGCAGGGGATGGTCTGGGTAACCGCATCGCACGGCTGTCTATTTCCAGTATGGTCCCTGTCGTGGGTGGTGCGATCAGTGAAGCATTTTTGACGGTAAGGGGATGCATTGGTGTTGTGCGTACTACGGTGGGCGCTTTCGGTGTTTTTTCCGCGTTGTTACTGCTGTTACCGACGTTTATCCGATGTGTATGCTGGCAACTGTGTCTTTGGGTGTGTGTAACGGTTGCTGATGTGTTTGAAGTACATGGCATAGGCGGGTTGCTCAAAACGATGCAACAGGTGGGAAAGCATATGATCGCATTGCTTGCTATCAGCGGCTTATTTATGATGATAGCCACTGTGGTGGTGGCACGGGGTACGGTATGAATGGGTTTTTAGAATGGGCGGGCGCAACTTGTGCGGCTGCGGCGGTGTGCACTTTTGTACATACTTTGGTCGGTAAAACAGGGGTAGGCAAGGTGTTTCGCTTGTTAACATCTGCTGTGGTGATTTGTGTGATGCTGTCACCGCTTGCAAAAGTAACACCCGCTTTTGCGTTGCCGCAAATAGAAACGTTAGATAGCGAAAACACACTGCAAGATACCGCTTTAAATCAAATGAAAACTTTGGCTGAAAGGTTGTTATTGTCTAAAGTAAATGAGGCATTGGCATCTCATAACCTGAAAGCGGAAAAATTGGAACTTTCGATGGATATTTCCGAAAACGGCGACATATCTATTACAGATATCCGTTTATTTATCCCCGAAAGTAACACCGTGTACCGCTCTTGGGTGGCGCAAATCGCAGAGAACCGATTGGGCCAAGCGGTGACTGTAGAGTTCATAAACGGGGGATAGGTATGGAAATATGGCAAAAATGGATGCAAAAGTTACAGACGGGGAAAGGCATTAAGGTTGCGTGTATATTGGCTGCTGTAGGCGTTTTGTGTATTTGTCTCTCGGAATGGTTACCGCAAAAAAAGCAAGAAAACGCGGAGCAAGAAATGGTAACGGCAGACCGTTATTGTGAGCAGGTGGAGAATCGTTTGTCGGATCTGCTGGGTAAAATGGACGGTGTAGGCACGTGTCAGGTGTACGTGACGTTGGAAAGCGGCGTGGAATACGTGTATGCTACCGCTCAAAAAGAAAATGCGGATTACGTAAAGGACAGTAATCAAAACGGAGAAAAGGTGTCCGAACGGGCGGATACGGAGCAGGATGTCATACTGATAGACGGTACAGACGGAAAAACGGGACTTTTACTGACCGAAATACAACCTACCGTAAAAGGGGTCGTGGTGGTATGTGACGGCGGTGATACAGAAGACGTGGTACAACGGGTGACTTCAGCGGTCACTACCGCATTGAATATATCTGCAAGACGCGTTTGCGTTACAAAATGAAAACAAGGAGTAGAGTAAGATGAAAAAATTTGTGTTCAAAAAACAGGCGCTGGTATTGACGTTGGTGGCGGCTTTAGGTCTTGCCGTATATCTCAATTATCACTTTGCGGGCAATAGCATCCCCACTAACACCGAAGACGGCAAAACGCTGGGAGAAGCGCTCTTTGTCAATGATGCAGACAAAGAAACCGAAGAAAAAGACAGCGTCTCGGTGAGTACCAAAACCGATTATTTCACCGAAGCGCGCAAAAACCGCGAAAAGGCGAGAGAAGAAGCCATAGACATTGTTAAAGATATTGCGGCGGATATGCAGACGGATAGCCAAGCGGCAGAAGACGTGTTGAAAAAGGTGACCGCTATTGCCGCCGCTGTCGAACGGGAAGCAAAGCTTGAGGGGTTGATCAAAGCAAAAGGTTTTGCGGATTGTGTCGTATATTTAGCAGATGAAGCGTGCTCTGTGGTTGTAAAGGGAAAAGACCTTACACCTGCGCAAACCATGCAAATCACAGAAATTGTGACCGCACAAACGGGTATTTCGGCACAAAAAATCAATATTATGGCAGTAAATTGAAAAAAAGTGTTTCCATATTCGAAAAAATGTGTTATACTAAGGTAAATTAGTATAATATTAGGAGGTAATTCCTATGGAAGCGAAAAATTTTAAAAGTTCTGAAGGTACCTGCATCATTTCCGAAGAAGTGATTGCAACCATTGCTTGCACGGCGGCATTGGAAGTGGACGGTGTTGCCGCGATGGCACAGCGCCCCGATATCCGCACCATTATCACGGGCGGTACAAACAGCCGTTACGTGAAAGTGCAGGGTAGCGAAAGCGCTATGACGTTGGATGTGTATCTGAGCATTGCGCAAGGTTACCGTATTCCCGATGTATCCGAACAGGTACAGCAGGCGGTAAAATCCGAAGTGCAGGCGATGACGGGCAAACCCGTAACCCGCATTAACATTCATGTTGCGGGTATGAAAGCGGAAGAAGAAAAGAAATAAACCAGCGGACAGCTCACCCGTAAGGGTGGGCTTTACCTGCTTTTTACAGAACCTTGAAAAGGTGCAAAAAGCACCGTTAACAGAAAGGATGAACAGGGTATGACTCGTCGTGAAGCACGTGAAACCGCGTTTGCTTTGCTGTTTGAAAATACATTTTCCGAAGACGGTATGGAAACAGTTATCGCCGATGCGAAAGAAGCGGAAACGTTGCAACCCGATGCATTTGCGGAAAGTTTGGCTATCGGTGCCGCAACGGAACAAGCTGTGATCGATGCCAAGATTGAAGAAGCGTCGCATAAATGGAAAGTGGGGCGTATGTCCCGTGTTTCTGTATCGGTGATGCGTCTGGCTGTGTACGAAATGCTGTTTTTAGAGGATATTCCCGTCAGCGTTTCCATTAATGAAGCGGTGGAACTGGCGAAGAAGTATGGCGGAGAAGAAGATGCCGCATTTGTAAACGGCGTTTTGGGCGGCATCGTGAAGGTGACTGAGTGAGCGGTTATTTAGGTATCGATACCAGCAACTACACCACGTCGGTAGCATTTTGTGATGGCAAAACAGGGAAAATCACACAGCAAAAGCAGCTGTTGCCCGTGAAAACGGGTGAGATGGGACTGCGTCAAAGCGATGCGGTGTTTCATCACGTGAGACAGTTGCCAACGCTTGTGGAGCAACTACGCGATACGTGTGACGATGAAATACAGGCGGTTGCCGCCTCAGACCGTCCCGGTGCCAGGGACGGCTCTTATATGCCCTGCTTTTTGGTCGGCACCGGTGCGGCGAGAGAATTGGGCGCTCTGCTTCGTATACCGGTGCATTTTTTTACCCATCAACAAGGTCACGTGATGGCGGCTTTATATGGTGCTGACTGCTTGGCGTTGCGTGAAAAACCGTTTTTGGCGTTTCACGTGTCGGGCGGCACGACCGATGCCATTTATGTAAGACCGGATGCGGAAAGTGTGATTTCGTGTGAAGTGGTAGCGTGTTCGCTGGATTTAAAGGCGGGACAACTTATCGACCGCGTTGGCGGTATGCTCGGTTTGCCGTTTCCTGCAGGACCTGCTTTGGAAGCGCTTGCTTTGCAAGCCGACGCTTTGCCGCAAAAACCACGCGCATCTATGGATGGCGCAAATTGTCATTTATCGGGTGTGCAAAATCAATGTGAGACAATGTTTAAAAAAGGTGTGCCGCCTGCACAAATTGCATTGTTTTGCTTGAAAAGCGTGGAAGCGGTGCTGTGCTGTATGAGCGAACAACTGTTGTGTACATACGGTGACCTGCCGATAGTATATGCGGGCGGTGTAATGTCTAACAGTTTATTGAAAGAAGCGCTGTCCGCAAAATTTGGCGGACGGTTTGCACCGCCGCAGTTTTCGGCGGATAATGCGGCGGGTATTGCTACACTCTGCCGTATCAAAGAAGAGAATTTGTAAAAGGGGGAAAACGTATGTCTGTCATCACGGTCAGCGCGCTGAATCGTTACGTGAAAATGTTGCTGGAACAGGACGAACGTCTGTCACCTGTGATGGTAAGCGGCGAAATTTCCAACTTTGTTAATCACTATAAATCGGGACATCTGTATTTTTCTCTCAAAGACGAAAATGCACTTGTCAAAGCGGTGATGTTCCGTACGTACGCATCCCGCTTGAAATTTGTTCCCGAAAGCGGTATGAAAGTGATTGTTCGTGCCCGCGTTTCGCTGTATGAAAAGGACGGCTCTTTCCAGTTGTATGTCGAAGATATGCAACCTGACGGTGTCGGTGCGTTACAAATGGCATATGAGCAATTGAAAAAGAAATTGGAAGCGGAAGGACTGTTTGATACAGCAAGAAAACAGCCGCTACCGCGCTATCCGATGCGGGTCGGCGTGATTACATCGCCGACTGGTGCCGCCGTACGCGATATCCTCAACGTGTTGGGACGGCGGTTTCCGCTGGCAAAGGTTATGTTTATTCCCGTGTTGGTGCAAGGAGACGGGGCACCGCCGCAACTGGTGGCGGCATTGCAAAAAATGAACACCGAAAATGCCGCAGACGTTATTATTATCGGTCGTGGCGGCGGCTCGCTGGAAGAATTGTGGGCGTTTAATACGGAACCTGTTTGCCGTGCTGTAGCAGCATCCCGTATTCCCGTAATTTCTGCTGTAGGTCACGAAACGGACTTTACTTTGTGCGATTTTGCGGCAGATATGCGTGCGCCTACGCCGTCTGCGGCGGCGGAATTGGCGGTACCCGATTGTGACGATCTGATGCGCGAAATCAAACAAAAGGCCGCACGTTTGCAGGTTGCGATGAGTGGCGGTATGCTCACAAGAAAAGCGGCCTTTGAACAATTACGTTCTAAACGCGCGTTATCATCGCCGATGTTTTATATCGAGCAGACCGCGATGCGGTTGGATTATCTGACCCGTGCGTTTGCCGCAAAAGCGGAAACGGCATTATCCGTGGCGAGAAACCGTTTGTCGGCGAATGCTGCAGCACTGGATGCTATGAGTCCGTTAAAAGTGCTGTCCCGTGGTTATGTTATAACTCAAGACGATAAGGGCGAAGTAGTAACGACAGCATCTTCCGTACAAAAAGGCGACAATCTTTCGCTGTATATGCAGGACGGAACGGTGCAATGCACGGTAAATCAAGTCACGTTAAAGGAGAGTATGCGCGATGGAAAAGAAACTGACATTTGAGCAAGCAATGGAGCGCCTTGAAGCGATTGTAAGTGAATTGGAATCGGGCAAATGTTCATTGGACCGTTCGCTCGCATTGTTTGAAGAAGGTACGAAGTTGACCGCTTTTTGTTCTGCGCAATTAAAAGATGCGGAACAGAAAATTATAAAACTGACCGATGCGGGCGGCGAATTGACTGACCGTCAGGGCGAAGCGATGGGGGAAGAATTGTCGTAATGTATACCGAAGTATTGGCGGCACATTGTCGCTTGTTTGAAGAACGTATGCCGACTTTTCTGCCTGTATCTGTCCCAAAAAAGGATACGGTTATTCGCGCGATGGCGTATGCATGCGCAGATGGCGGTAAACGTATTCGCCCCGTTTTAGTGATGGAATTTTGTCGCTTGTGTTGCGCAGATGCATCCCGTGCTCTGCCTTTTGCGGCGGCGATGGAAATGATACATGCGTATTCTCTTGTGCATGACGATATGCCGTGTATGGATAACAGCCCTTTGCGTCGTGGCAAACCGGCTGTGCACGCGGCTTTTGGCGAAGATATGGCGTTGCTGGCCGGAGATGCGTTGTTAAACCGTGCATTCGAAACGGTATTTTCTGCGGATCTGCCTGCGGAAATCGTGTTGAAAGCGGGCAAACTGTTGGCGGATGCCGCAGGCGTTGACGGTATGGTTGGCGGACAATGTATTGACCTGGAAAGCGAAGGGAAATCTATTGATTTGGAAACGTTGCAACTGTTGCAAGACGGCAAAACCGCCGCATTGTTACGCGCCTCGTGTGCGATGG
>JAZPXM010000170.1:0-4460 GCA_045543675.1 Acutalibacteraceae bacterium | reverse complement strand
GATACCCTCTGGCTATAACTTCTGTTCTGCATATTTTCACCTCACCGTTATCCTTGCCCGAAAAGGTAAAAATATCCGCAAAAAAGCCCCGCCGTAGGGCGGGGCTTTTCAAAATTTCGACTTATTCTTCTTCGTCCTCTTCGTCTTCTTCGAGTTCGAATTCGAGCGGTTCACCGCAGTTGGGGCAATCAATGCCGCCGTCTAACAACGTTTCTTCGTCGACAACGATCTCTTCGCCGCAGGTGGGGCAGGTCACGTCGTACAAATCGCCGTCCCATTCGTCGCAACAGTCACAATCACAGTCGCAATCAAAATCATCTTCGTCATCCAGTTCGTCGTAAACGACTTCTTCCAGCGTAGAAAGATCTTCATCAACAGCATCAACCTGTTCGGACAATTCCGCAACGTAATCTTCAAGATCCGCCGCGTCTTCCGCCATATCACCGAGCACTTCGATGATAGCTTTCAGCAATTTGCCTTCTTTGGTGCTTTCGTCAAGATCCAAACCTTCGGCAAGACCTTTAATATAAGCAACTCTTTCAGTAGTGTTCATACAGCAGTTCCTCCTTATGCACGTTCCATATATTCGCCCGTGCGGGTGTCAATACGAATCATTTCGCCTTCTTCGATAAACAACGGTACGCGTACTTCCGCGCCGGTTTCCAAAGTAGCGGGTTTGGTAGCGTTGGTCGCGGTGTTACCTGCAAAACCGGGATCGGTCTGGGTAACCTGCAATTCAACAAAGTTCGGAGGTTCTACGCCGAACACGTTGCCTTTGTAGGACATTACGCGGCACACCATATTTTCTTTCACAAATTTGAAGTTGTCGCCGAGAACGTCCGCACCGATAGGCAACAACTCATAGGTTTCGCTGTCCATAAAGTAGTACAGGTCACCGTCGTAATAGGAATATTCCATTTCTTTTCTTTCCACATATGCGGTCGGGAATTTTGCGGTGGGGTTATAACTCTTTTCAACCACGGAACCGGTAATTACGTTTCTGATCTTCGTTCTAACGAACGCCGCGCCTTTACCGGGTTTTACGTGCTGAAATTCTACAACCTGAAGAACGTTACCATCTTCTTCAAAAGTTACGCCATTGCGAAAATCGCCTGCAGATATCATATTGATATACCTCCAATTTTATACTTACGGATATTTTACCGCACATCACATTTTTTTGCAAGTGTTATCACAAATTTTAAGCAATTTTTTTACAAAATTATCAATTTTTTATTTGCTTTTGTCAAATTTTCGTTACCGTTCTCCGTGACAACCACCATATCCTCAATGCGCACACCAAACTGTCCTTCCAAATAAATGCCGGGTTCTACCGTAACCACCGTTCCCACCTGCAACGGTGTATCGGGTGCAAGCGGCGACAGCCGCGGTGCTTCGTGTATCTCCACACCGACACCGTGGCCCGTACCGTGTCCGAAATGCGCACCGTATCCTGCCGCTTGAATAACATCCCGTGCAAACGCATCTGCCGTCTTGCCCGAAATACCTGCACGAATACCGCCAAGAGCCGTTTGTTGAGCACGCAACACCGTTTCGTACACATTTCGTTGTGTATCGGTAATCTCCCCTACCGCCACCGTACGGGTCATATCTGCATGGTAACCGTGATACAAAGCACCGAAATCCATTGTCACGAAATCACCGTTTACGATCGGTTTATCGGTTGGCACCCCGTGCGGACGGGACGTGTTGGCACCCGACACCACAATGAACGGGAAAGATACACCGTCTGCCCCGTTTTGCCGCATAAAAAATTCCAGTTCCAACGCCACCTGCTTTTCGGTGACGCCTGCCTTGATATACGGTAAAATGTGTTCAAAACCTTTTTCAGTAATGGTCTGCGCCTGTTTTAAAAGTGCAATTTCCTGCGCATCTTTTATCAATCGTGCATCCGCAAGGGCTTTTTCTAATATGTCGTCCGCAACAACTTCTACTGCCAACTCTTGTAAGCGGTAGAATTCTGTCAGGGAAACACTTTGTTCTATATACAGTTTTTGAATACCGTTATCACTAAGCAACATTTCTACGGTTTTCAGCAAACCGTTGCAGGAAACGCATTGCATACCCTGCACAGATTCCCTTGCCGCTTCAATGTAACGAGAATCCGTCAGCAAATACGCCGTATCGACGGTGAGCAATACGCCCCCGTCTTCATAATCAAACCCCGTAAGGTAACGGCAAGCGGGTACGGTCAGACACAGCGCCGCTTCATGCGGTGCCAGTATTTTTTGTATCTTCTCTGCGTGCATATTAAAGTCCTTCCTTGGCAGCAGTATACAGACGGCACATTGCCGCCGCATCCGCTGTCTGCGTACCGTCCGATTCGCAAATCACAGTAGGCGTGCAACCGCGTTGTGCCAACAATTCCATAAGGGGGGCCGGCTCAGGACCAAACACATCATCCGCAAAGGTAAGATGCCGTTTTTCGCCGCCCGTCGTATATTCGATTTTAGAAAAATGAATATGAAATTCACGCGCGCGCTGTTCGCCGAGTGTATCGGCAATAGCATCCACAACACTGCCAAACGCTTCTTTACTGTTCATTTCACCGCGAGTACGACTATTAAGATGACCAAAGTCCACACAAGGCAAAAACCGCTCATCCACTTGACAGAAAGTCAACACTTCTTCGAGTGTTCCCAACTGGTTGATTTTCCCCATTACTTCGGGACAAATCTGCACGTTGGAAAAGCCGTTTTCGTCTAATGCCGCTTGTGCCTTTTTCAGCGTTTGGACCGCTATTGCCGTCGCTTCTTCGCGACTGCGTCCACCCAAGCCGCCCGGATGCACAACAATACGGGTGCCACCCAGTTTTGTCACCGCCGCGGCACTTTCTAAAATATATCGCACGCTGTTATCCCGCTTTTCTTCTTCCGCAGATGCCAAAGAAATATAATACGGTGCGTGGAGAGACAACTGTATACCGTGCTTTTCTGCCGCCGTGCGCAGTGAAGACGCTGTCGCATCGCTCAGGCGTACACCGCGTCCGCATTGATATTCATACGCCGAAAGACCGTTTTTTTCCAAGAAAGCCGGCATCTGTGCAGTAGATTTATACCCGGCAGCGTAAAAAGCGTCACAATTGCCCGCCGGTCCGAATTTTGCCGTCATACGTTCATCTCCCAACCTTTCATCACTATCTTTTCCAATTTCCTTTTAAAATGAATAAATGCCGTATCGGTATCGATATCTAACGGTAACACCTGTATCACCTGCATACCGGCCGCCTTGCCGCCCAGCACGTCGGTAAAAATCTGGTCACCGATCACCACACATTCACACCGTTTTAACCCCCGTTCTTTCATTGCACGCAGGAAACCGCAGGGTAACGGCTTTGCCGCGGATGCCGTAAACGGCAACCCGAGACGTTCTGCAAACGGTTTCACCCGTTTTGTCGTACCATTAGAGACAATTACAGGTGTAATGCCTTTTGCCTTTACATCTTCCAACCACGCGGAAACAGCGGGTGAAAGGTCCTGACTGTTATGGGTCGTCAAGGTGTTATCCACATCCAGCAACAGCGCCTTTATTCCCATTTCGTATAAAAGATCAACCGAAACGGCGGTAATATCTTTTTTTAATAAAAAAGGTCGAAAAAATGACATAGAATCTCCCCTTAATGAGAAAAGACGGGCGCGAAAGCCCGTCTTTTTTGAGAACTTATTTGAATTTTCTCTTGCGTGCAGCTTCAGATTTCTTCTTACGCTTCACAGAAGGCTTCTCGTAATGCTCTCTTTTACGCACTTCGGCTAAAACACCGGAGCGAGCACAGGATTTCTTCCATCTACGCAGAGCACTATCCAGAGTTTCATTCTCTCTAACTCTAACTTCTGACATCTAATTCCCTCCCTCCGCCTGACAGCAGGGGTAATATTCATAAGATAGATTATACAGCATAACCGTTCAATCTGTCAAGACCTATTTTGCAACAATATTTAACAATTTTCCTTTGACATAAATTTCTTTGATAATTGTCTTACCGTCAAGGTCTGCAGCGACACGGTCTTCCGCTTTTGCAGCGGCCACCACTTCCTCCTGGGTTGCATCTGCAGCTACAACAAGTTTTGCACGGATCTTACCGCACACCTGCACCGCAATCTCTACGGTTTGCTCTACACAAGCTGCTTCGTCATAGGTCGGCCAAGATTCAAACGCAATCGTATCGGTATGCCCCATAGCCTGCCAGATCTCTTCACCTACGTGAGGCGTGATGCAAGATATCATTTTGATAAAACCTTCCGCTTGTGTTCTGGGACAACTGCCCACTTTATATACCTCATTAACAAAGATCATCATCTGTGCAATAGCGGTATTAAAGCCCAGCGCTTCAAAGTCACTTGTAACCTTTTTCACCGTTTGATTGTAAATTTTGGTCAAACTACCGTCGTCTGTATCAGTAATATTAGCGGGTTCGGTAAAGAAAGTAAACACACGGTTGA
>JAZPXM010000169.1:0-9585 GCA_045543675.1 Acutalibacteraceae bacterium | reverse complement strand
CAGGTTTCTCACTCGCATCGTCGTTCCAACCGTACCTGGAAACCCAACATTAAAAAAGTTAAGGCCGTCGTAAATGGTTCTCCTAAGAGAATTTATGCCTGCACCCGTTGCTTGCGTTCGGGTAAGGTTACCCGTGCGGTTTAATTGCCGAAAGTTGCGTAAAAAAAGAGAAGCTTTGCTTCTCTTTTTTTATTTATGATTTTGTCTTGACGAGAAAAAGGGAATATGGTAGAATATCAAAAATATTCAGCACAGCAAAGGAGATATTACTATGGCCTATTATTTCAGCGAACCGTCTCATACTTTTAGCGAGTACCTTTTGGTGCCGGGTTATACGTCCCCTGAATGTATTCCCGCAAACGTTTCTTTGAAAACACCGTTGGTGAAATTCAAAAAAGGTGAAGAGTCCGCTATCACCTTGAACATTCCGCTGGTTTCCGCTATTATGCAGTCGGTTTCTAACGATACTATGGCTATTGCACTGGCAAAAGAAGGCGGTATCTCCTTCATTTATGGTTCTCAGTCTATTGAAGACGAAGCAGCGATGGTTGCACGTGTAAAAAACTACAAAGCAGGTTTTGTTGTCAGCGATTCTAATCTTACCGAAGAAGACACTTTAGCAGATGTTTTGGATCTGGTGGAACGCACAGGTCATAACACCGTTGCCATTACCGATGGCGGCACGCCTAACGGCAAATTGTGCGGCATTGTCACCAGCCGTGACTACCGTGTCAGCCGTATGGAAATGGATACTAAGGTAAAAGAATTTATGACCCCCTTGGCATCGCTTATCACTGCACCCGCGACCACAACGTTGAAAGAAGCCAACGATATCATTTGGGAGCATAAGCTGAACTCCTTGCCGTTGGTCGACGAAAAAGGAAACCTGGTGTATATGGTATTCCGCAAGGACTACTCTCAGCACAAAGAGAATCCGCAGGAAGTTTTGGATAGCCAAAAACGGTATCTGGTTGGTGCGGGTATCAATACGCTTGACTACGAGCAGCGTGTACCTGCATTGGTTGAAGCGGGTGCAGACGTACTCTGCATCGACTCTTCCGAAGGGTATACTTGTTGGCAGGCAAAAACGATGCAGTTTATCCGTGAAAAATACGGCGATTCGGTCAAAGTCGGTGCAGGTAACGTTGTTGACCGTGATGGCTTTATGTTCCTTGCAGAAGCGGGCGCCGACTTTATAAAAGTTGGTATCGGCGGCGGCTCTATCTGTATCACCCGTGAACAGAAAGGTATTGGTCGCGGACAGGCAACAGCGCTTATTGATGTTGTGAATGCCCGTAACGAATACTTCGAAAAGACGGGTGTGTATATTCCTGTTTGCTCCGACGGCGGTATTGTACACGATTATCATATGACCCTCGCGCTTGCAATGGGTGCTGACTTTATTATGCTCGGCCGCTATTTTGCCCGTTTTGACGAAAGCCCGACCAATAAACTTAACATCAACGGCACGTACGTGAAAGAATATTGGGGTGAAGGCTCTAACCGTGCGCGTAACTGGCAACGCTATGACCTTGGCGGTAAAGCGAAACTGTCCTTTGAAGAGGGCGTCGACTCTTACGTAGAATATGCGGGCTCTTTGCACGACAACGTAGCAAAAAGTTTGTATAAAGTAAAATCTACGATGTGCAACTGTGGGGTTATCACCATTCCTGACCTGCAGAGAGAAGCAAAGATGACTTTGGTCTCTTCTACCAGTATCGTAGAAGGCGGTTATCATGACGTTATTCTGAAAAGCAACGCCGGCACCCCGTTTGGAAGATAAGAAACCATAAAAAAGCAGCAGAGCACAAAATGTGTTCTGCTGCTTTTTCTAAATTAATCTAAGTATGCTTTGATGATTTTCCAAGCATCAATCAATCGTTCCATATGCCACCCCGCGTTAGCCGGGGAAGTGGACGGTAGACAAATGGCTTCTCTGCCGATGCTGTCGCGGATGTATGTATTATAATATTTTTCAGCTGTTTTGCCGTTGACAAAGATCTGCCTAATAGGCGCTCTTTTGAGGATTTCCGTAATATCATTGGCGATGACGTTTTTGATGCTGCTGTCGGCACTGCCGATAATCTCACAAGAAGCGATCACATCCCATAACGCAATGTGATTTGCATATAAAAACTTACTTTTTTCTTCGATGCTTATAGGTGTATCGACGTCTAAAACAGCAGAAATCACTTTCCAAAATCTGTTTTGCGGGTGACCGTAGAAAAACATTTGCTCGCGCGATTTTACAGACGGAAAACTGCCGAGAATCAGTATTTCGGATGTATCATTATATAATGGCGGAAACGGGTGTCTGGGCATAGCTATCGGCTTCCTTAAAATATATTTATAGTTAAATATAGCATAGGCTGGCACATTATGCAACAAGGGACTTGAACTGGTTTTGCGATAAAATGCGTACTATTCGAAAGCGTGTACACGCAAACCCCCGTTAGTCCGCTGACGCGTCCTAACGGGGTTTTGCGCGGTCAGTTGCTCACAATAAAATAAGAACGATAGGCATTTGCCTATCGCTCTTATTTTGGTGCGAGGAATGGGACTTGAACCCACACGTCGTTGACACACGCACCTCAAACGTGCCTGTCTGCCTATTCCAGCATCCTCGCATATAACGTCTCTTTGCGACTTGCCTATTATAGCACCCAAAATTCGGAATGTCAACGGTTTTTTCTATAAAAAAGCAACTTTCTCTTTTCAATTTTTTATAAGTGTGCTAAAATAGAAATACTATGAAAAATAACCTACCGAAAGGGGTTACAAAATGAGTTTGTTGGTCATTGACGGCAATAGTATTGCTAACCGCGCATTTTACGGTATCCGCCTTTTATCCACCAAAGACGGGCGGTACACCAATGCGATCGTCGGTTTTTTAAATATTCTGCAAAAACTTAAAGAAATGAGCAACGCGGATCATATTGCGGTTGCGTTTGACGTACACGCGCCGACTTTCCGTCACCGACAATACCAAGCGTATAAAGCGGGACGAAAAGGGATGCCCGAAGAACTGTGCCAGCAGATGCCCGTTTTAAAAAACGTACTGTCTTTGATGGGATATGCCATCGTAGAAAAAGAGGGTTATGAAGCGGATGATATCTTAGGTACGCTGTCCCGTGCGGCTATGGCAGTAAATATGCCGTGCTTTATTGCTACGGGTGACCGTGATGCTTTACAACTGGTGACCGACACCGTAACGGTTTTGCTGGCTTCTACTAAAGCGGGACATCCCGAAACGCAGGTGTTTACGCCGAAAGCGGTACAAGAAAAATACGGTATGCCGCCTGCGCGATTGATTGATTTAAAAGCATTGATGGGGGATAGTAGTGATAACATTCCCGGCGTAGCAGGCGTTGGCGAAAAGACAGCTGTGACGTTGTTACAAACGTATGCCTCTATAGACGCGTTATATGCCGACTTAGATGCGGCGGATATACGGGATTCGTTGCGCGCAAAATTGCTGGCGGGAAAAGACGCGGCATATATGAGTCGTGAACTTGGCACAATTTGTTTGACAGCGCCTATTGATACCGAACTTTCACAATATGCGGTACAACCGATGAAACGTGAAGCGTTAGCGTCGTTGTTGACCGAGTTGGAATTGTTCAAGTGGATTGAAAAACTGGAATTGCACGGTACGCAACTTTCCTTCGGGGATGCGGAGACGGCACCTGCGCAGACGGTGAGCATTGAAGGGGAAGAAGCCAAAGAAGATGCCTATCGATATATTACAGAACACGGCAAGATGGACTTTTTATATACCTTGGCAGACGGTAACATCGATAATGTGTATGTATCCTTTGGAAACCGTGCCGCTTGTTTTAATGCAGATGAACGCTTTTTAACGTTGCTTTGTGAAGAAACGGTAAGGAAGCGCACCCACGACGTAAAACCGCTTTTTAAGGCGTTTTTGGCGCAAAAAAAGGCAATCAAAGGTGTGACAACTGATACAATGCTTGCGGCGTACCTTTTAGACCCGTTAGCGTCTTCATATACATTGCCGCGTTTGGCGCAGGAATACGGTGCTGTTTCAACCGCAATTTCTTTGGATGCCGCTTTAGAACAGCAGATAACATTTTTCTCGCAGACGGCGGATAAATTGGAAGCAGGTATACGGGAAACGGGGCAGGAAATGCTGTTGCGTGAAGTGGAAATGCCGCTTGCCGAAGTGTTGGCATCTATGGAAGTGTGCGGCGTGGAAGTGGACGCCTTGCATATCAAAGAATATGGCGAAATGCTGGCAGAACGCGTTACGACTTTAGAGAACGCCATTTACGATGCGGTTGGATACGCCTTTAATCTCAATTCGCCGAAACAGTTAGGTAAAGCATTGTTTGAAGATTTGCTGTTGCCGGCGAAAAAGAAAACAAAGAGCGGCTATTCTACCAATGCGGAAGTATTGGAAGAACTGCGTGATGCTCATCCTGCGGTCAGTATGTTGTTAGAGTATCGCACGCTGGCAAAGCTTAAAAGCACCTACTGCGACGGACTATTAAAAGTGGTATCTGCAGACGGTCGTATTCATTCCACTTTTAACCAGACAGAAACCCGTACGGGGCGTATTTCTTCTACTGAGCCCAATCTGCAAAATATTCCCGTGCGGCAGGAAGTTGGCAGGGAGTTGCGGCGGTTTTTCCGTGCGACGGACGGTATGGTACTGTGTGACGCCGACTATTCACAGATTGAATTGCGTGTGCTGGCTTCTATGGCGGGCGATAAGACTATGATTGATGCCTTTAACAGCAATGCGGATATTCACAGTATTACGGCATCACAAGTGTTTGGTATGCCTTTAGAAATGGTAACGCCTTTGATGCGTTCTCGGGCAAAAGCGGTCAATTTCGGCATTGTTTACGGTATCGGTGCACACTCTTTGTCAAAAGATATCGGCGTCACCTATAAGGAAGCAAAGGCATATATTGACGGTTATTTTGAAAATTTTTCTGCCGTCGGTGGCTTTATGGAACAATTGATTTCTCGTGCCAAATCAGTAGGATATGCCGAAACGCTGTTGGGTCGACGCCGCCCATTACCTGAATTGCGGGCGGGTAACGCGATGACCCGTGCATTTGGTGAGCGCGTTGCGCGTAATATGCCTATTCAGGGGACGGCGGCAGATATTATCAAAATTGCGATGGTAAAAGTGTATAAGCGCTTGCAAAACGAGAATTTGACAGCGCGTCTTATTCTGCAAGTACACGACGAATTGATAGTAGAAGCGCCTGCTGTTGAAGCAGAGCGTGCGGCGGTAATTTTACAGGAAGAAATGGAAAATGCCGTACAAATGGCAGTAAAGCTTACCGCTGACGTACAAATCGGCAAGACTTGGTATGATGCGAAAGGATAAAAAAATCCGCAGTCAAACGACTGCGGATTTTTTGCTTAAGAAAGATTTATTCTTCGTCGTCTTTTTTATTGGAGAGCATTACATTGACGAGAATACCGAGAATCAAAGCACAGGCGATAGAAGTCAAAGTAACCTTGCCGAAAGTCAAGGTGAGACCGCCAATGCCGCAGATAAGAATGGTGGAAACCACGAACAAGTTTTTATTCTGTTCGAGATCTACTTTCTGTACCATCTTGAGACCCGAAACGGCGATAAAGCCGTAAAGCGTAATGCAGACGCCACCCATAACGCACGCGGGAATGGTATCCAAGAACGCGACGAACGGGGAGACAAACGCAATCAAAATACTGAGAACGGCAGTAGTGGTAATGGTTGCAACAGAAGCGTTGCGGGTGATAGCTACACAACCGACCGATTCGCCGTAAGTGGTGTTGGGACAGCCACCGAAGAAAGCACCGACCATAGAGCCAACACCGTCGCCGAGCAAGGTGCGATGCAAACCGGGGTCTTCAAGCAGATCCTTTTCGATAATGGTAGATAAGTTTTTGTGGTCTGCGATGTGTTCTGCAAATACCACAAAGGCTACGGGAATGTATGCTACTGCAACCGTGCCGATGTATGCGCCGTCAATATTTTTGAGACCTTCAAAGGCGTTTATAAAGGTGAATTCAGGCAAAGAAACGAATGAAGAGAAAGTTACACCGTCTGCAAACAATGCCTGAAAAGGCGCAAAGTTGATAACACGCAGTGCGTCATTGCCGGTAGCATCGCCGATGAGTGTGAACACCAATGCGGCGGCATACCCTGCAAGAATACCGATGATAAACGGGATAAGACGGGCCATTTTCTTGCCATAGGTAGAAACAACTACTACTGTAAACAAGGTGATAAGACCACAAACAAAAGCAACGTAAGGGGAGGTGAGCATAACGTTTTCGGCGTTAACAATATCACCTTTCATCAAGTCGCCGACAGCGTTACCGGCCAACGAAAGACCGATGATAGCAACTGTCGGACCAATAACGACGGCGGGCATCAATTTGTTGATCCAACCAACGCCGACAAATTTGACTACTAAAGCAATAACAACGTATACAAGACCCGCGAAAGCAGCACCGATGATGATGCCGGCATAACCTGCCTGCATAGAAGCGGCACCGCCAAACGCTGCGAACATCGAACCGATGAAAGCGAAAGAAGAGCCAAGGAATACAGGACTTCTGAATTTGGTAAACAACTGATAAATAAGTGTGCCGGTGCCGGCGCCGAACAAGGCTGCGGAAGCGGACATACCGTTACCGATGATTGCCGGTACAGCGATAGTAGCCGCCAGGATTGCCAGCAACTGCTGGAAGGCGAAAACGATCATCTGGCCGAACTTTGGTTTGTCATGAATGCCATAGATAAGTTTCATTTGTATTTCCCCCTAAAATTTTTTATAAATACGCTAACGCGTTATTTATCGTCCTTTTGCCAAAGCTCGACACAAGTTACGTCGTCGAGCGGCGGCATTTTTACATATATACGTTCTGTGTGGGCAGACGGGATGTTTTTTCCCACAAAGTCCGCGCGAATGGGCAATTCGCGGTGACCGCGATCAATCAAAATAGCCAACTGAATGGCACGGGGTCTGCCCATGGAAAAAATCGCTTCAATAGCCGCGCGTACCGTTCGTCCCGTATACAGCACGTCATCTACCAAAATAACGGTTTTATCTGTAATATCAAAAGGTAAAACCGCTTTTTTTGCAGTGTTTGTATCCGTTGTAATATCATCACGATATCCGTGAACATCCAGTTCTGCGCAGGGGAGAAGCGTATCTTCAATTTTCGCAATATTGGCACCGATTTGTTGTGCCAACGGTACACCGCGCCGCTTGATACCGACTAAGCAAATGTTGTCGGTACCTTTGTTTTTCTCGATGATTTCGTGGGCAATACGCATCAACGCACGCCGCACGTCTGCTTCATCCATTAATAATGATTTTTTTTGCATAAATACTCCTATAAAAAACGCCCTGTCCTGTGACAAGGCGTTGGAATATCCCTACTTTTACGTTCAAAGAGTGGTATTCACATCGTTTCTTGTCGGACTCTCGGTGCCGCTTAAAGGTATAATGGAAACAGGTCACTCATACTTTTTGCAGTATAGCATATCTTGTAGAAAAAGTAAAGAAAATTTTTAAAAATGTCAAGATATAGTAAAACGGCAACGTATATTTGCGTTGCCGTTTTTTAGTTATTTCCCGCAAGGTTTGTCAAAAGACGGATTGCAGATATAATAGTTTTTGCTGTTGAGACGATCGGTCGTCAGTTCGAGAGCTTCACCGAATCTTTGATAGTGATTTAACTCTCTTTGCCGCAAAAAGCGTAACGGATCCAGAACGTCAGGGTCGTCAATCAGGCGGATAAGGTTGTCGTAGGTGGTTCTGGCTTTTTGTTCCGCTGCCAAATCTTCATGCAAGTCTGTAATGGGGTCTCCCTTTACACCAAAATATGCCGCGGTGAACGGTACACCCGAAGCGGCAACGGGGTACACGCCGGTCGTATGGTCGACAAAATACGTATCAAAGCCTTTTGCTTTGATTTCTGCTTCGGATAAATTGCGTGTCAGCTGGTGAACCATCGCGCTGACCATTTCCATATGCGCGAGTTCTTCGGTGCCGATATCCGTTAAAAGGCCTTTCACTTCGGCATACGGCATACTGTATCGCTGACTTAAATAGCGCATAGATGCCGCCAATTCACCGTCGGGACCGCCGAATTGTGAAATGATGACCTGCGCGATTTTCGGGTTAGGGGTCGCAATCTTTACAGGGTATTGTAATTTTTTCTCATATTGCCACATAGGTTACACCTTCTTACTAAATTCCCAGGGCCACGGGTCGGATATCCACGTAAAGGCATCTCCCTTTACATCATTGACCGTGTTGATATACGGTCCAAAGGAGGCTTCGTACGCGGAAATTAACTGCTCTCTTTTTTCTTGGTACATATGGAACAAGCAAAGGGCTTGTTCGTCGGTGGGGTGCGTGTCCAGAAACAGATTCATTTCAACAATAGCAAAATCATATGCACGAATACGTTGCAAAAGTGTATTACGGTTATCCATTTCTGTGACCTCCTTTGAAAGGTTTGTAAATTTCAGGGAACAATGTGCCGCAAAGAAATCCGCGTTCTGCTTCAAAAACGGTTGTCAATGTTTGGCGCGGTACATACGCCATAACCGGAAGAAACGGTGTTTCTTGTTCGCACGTGCTTATTGTACGGTTATCGTTCATAAAATGACTCCTTTCATCGTTTTTGGATGTTGTCCACTCACAATGTATGCAGATATTGGCAATGTGGTGATATTGACTTGCCAAAAGATGAAAGAACTGCTATAATTAATGAGTATTGGAGGCGAACATAATGCGTATCATGGCGGTAGATTTAGGTTTGGTGAGAACAGGCTTGGCTATTTGCGACAAAGAAGAAATTTTAGCGATCCCTGCAGGAGTTATTACAGAAGGAAACCCCGAAAAAGTTCCCGTTTTGGTAGCGGAAGAGGCAAAACGCTTGGGCGCGGAAATGATTGTGGTAGGTTTGCCTAAAAATATGGATGGTTCAAAAGGCGTGAGCGCTGTACGTGCTGAGAATTTTGCCGAAAAACTGCGCGAATTGACAGGACTTTCCGTACAAACATGGGACGAACGGATGACAACGGTCACTGCAATCGGATATCTCAACGAAACCGATGTGCGCGGTAAAAAACGTAAAGCGGTTGTGGATACTGTTTCAGCAGTTATTATTTTGCAAAATTTTTTGGATAGCCGTAAGTAAAATTCTTTCTACTTTCTTATTGACATATATATATGTATATGTTACTATACTACGTAGCATATGCTACTGTATTGTCGTAGTATTGTAAAAAGGGGAGAAAGCCGTGTATCGCGCGTTTATAAAACCGCTGTTTGATTGGATCATCGCTTTTGTTGCGGTGACGGTTTTGGCGGTACCTATGCTTCTTATTGCGCTATTGGTAAAATTAGAATCAAAAGGTCCTGTTTTATTCCGCCAAGAACGTATTGGATATAATGGCAAAGTGTTTCATATTTTAAAATTCCGCTCTATGCAAGTGAATGCTGAAATGACAGGGAGCGGTGTATACTCTGAAAAAGGCGACCCCCGTGTAACGCGTGTGGGTCGTGTTTTACGTGCAACCAGTTTAGATGAGTTGCCACA
>JAZPXM010000168.1:0-1735 GCA_045543675.1 Acutalibacteraceae bacterium | reverse complement strand
CACTTCGACAGGTCGGAACTAAAGCGAATGGCAGCAGAACTTCAGGCGGAACCGCTGAACATCATCCGCCGCGTCACTGTTGCGCAAATGATAGATGCCTTTCTGACAGCCAAAAAGCCTGTTTTAAGCCCGTCAACGAATCGGGTATATAATTCTTACGCTGAAGAGTTAAAATCAAAATACGGACGTTTCTGCGCGTTTTACGCGGACGCAATCACAGCCAGGCACACACAAGAAATCGTTAATGACCTGATTAGCACCGGGAAGGCGCCAAAAACCGTTAAAAACTACTACGCCTTCTTGACAGCCGTTTTCAACACAGCCGGCTATAGACTCCCACCAGCAACACTTCCGCAACAGATCCCGCCCAAAATAGCCATACCGGAACAGGAACAGGTCAAGGACATTTTGACAGCTGCAGCAGGCACCCGGCTTGAAATTCCTCTTGCCCTTGCATCGATGGGCCTGCGACGTTCAGAAATCTGTGCCCTTACCGTTTCCGACCTTGTGGGTGACTCGGTCCATGTGCACGCGGCAGTGATCCAGGGCGAAAAGGGCAAACTGATCACAAAGGCAACAAAGAATTATACTTCTGATCGCTTTGTGTTGTTGCCGGAACCATTAGCGGACAAAATCCGCGAACAGGGCGAAATCTGGGACAACACCCCGTCGGCGTTATCGTGTGCGTTTTCCAAATTCTTAAGGCGAAACGGTTTTCCACATTACCGCTTGCACGATTTGCGGCACTTTTTCGCCAGCTACTGCCATAACGTGTTATTGATGTCCGATCGGCAAATAATGGCTATAACCGGACACAAAACCGCCGACACTTTGCGTCGCGTTTATCTGCATCCGCTCGACCAAACCGCCGCAAATCAGACTGTTGCGGCGAATATGGCGACATTTATTCCACAGTAAAAAGTGCGGCTATAACTGCGGCTATATTGGTCAAAAAAACGGCTATTTCCCGTCCAAATTCAACCGCACGCACATAAACAAAAAAACGGGCTGAAACCCTGAATTTACAAGGATTTCAACCCGTTCTTTTTGATGCGGATAACAGGACTTGAACCTGCACTCCGAAGAACCAGATCCTAAGTCTGGCGCGTCTTTTTATCTTTGTGGCTAAATTTGTGGCTATAATGTCAACAAAAAACAAAGGGCGCCCGATGTCGAACGCCCCGCCGGTCTTTAGTTGGCGACCGGATGCCAACCCCCGAAGGTCATAGACTTACGGCAGGCTTAAGCAATAGTAATCTGGAACCGGTCAATGGTCTTGCCGTAGGCACCCGCATAACCATCCTGACCGCCAGAAGTCTGTGCGTTCTTCTGCCAGGGGAAATAATTCTTTCGGACAGGGCTGACGCGGTACTGTGCCACTTTTGTTCCGGCACCGGAAAGAACAACCTGAATAGCGTCGATCGGTTTGCCGTTCCCTGCGTAGCCGTTGTTGTAGTCGTTCCAGTTGTAGCCGGTGACGTATGGCAGCCACTTGCCGCCCTTGACGTGCACGCGGTATTTGACAGCGCCCTTGTTGACCTTGATCGCCACATCTGTGATTGCCTTGCCCTGGATGCCTGCGTAGTCGTTCAGGTTCGTCACTGCGGGCAGGATCTTGCCGCCTGCCTTCACCGCATAGGTGAACACGTACCCAGTTGACGCCGCCGGTTTGCTTGTGGTCGGTTTCGTGGTCGTGCTGGTGGATGCGCTCCCGATCTGTGCCTTGAACTTGTTC
>JAZPXM010000167.1:0-4774 GCA_045543675.1 Acutalibacteraceae bacterium | reverse complement strand
GTAACTTCTTGTTTCTCGCCGTTGTACAGAATGTACATCTTATCACCTTCGGTGGAGATGTTCAAACGGTGTATGTGACGCATACCGCCGCCATAGGTGTTTACATCTGTGGTCTGTGCGCCGAGATAGGCTACGTTGATCGCGTTATCTTTCGCGTCGGTGCCACCGGTGGGCTGTACGAATGCATAATCCACAGTGTACGGTGCTGCTGCTTCTGCGGGCACTTCATACTTAGAACCGTCGCCGCCGTCACGGTAGCCCACACGGGTGGGAACATAACGGACGCCGTTTGCGTCGGTCACGATGAGAGAACCGGCTTTGAGCTGATAGCCTTCTTCCGCTTTTACGGTGATGATGCGGCTTGCTTCATCCACTTTAACGGTGTTGGGTTTCTGTGCGCCGCAAGCGCAATCGCCTTCGGTAAAGTCGTGGTCGGCTTTTTCGGTCGTGTAACCGCAATCACACTTCTGATAGTGTTTATCGCCGTCAACAACATAGGTCAGTTCGTGTGCTGCGGATTCGGTCTTGTAACCGCAATCACAGTAGTCCCAATGGCCGTTTTCGTCGAAGTCACCTTTCAGGGTGTGCGCAACAGCATCGGTCTTGTAACCGCAATCGCAGTAGTCCCAATGGCCGTTTTCATCGAAGTCACCTTTCAAGGTGTGTTCGACAATTTCGGTCTTGTAACCGCAATCGCATGCGGTCCAGTGACCATTTGCGTCATAGTCGCCTACCATGGTGTGTTCGATTTCTTCGCCCTTAGCGCCGCAATCACAGTATTCCCAGTGTACAGCGGGAGAAGCATCGGTCTTCCATTCGTGGTCAGCTTCGTTAGCGGTGTAACCGCATTCGCAAGCATCCCAGTGTTTTTCGTCATTATGGGTCTGCGCAAGTTCGTGCGCCACTTTTTCGGTTTCATAACCGCAAGCACAGGTGGTGTAATGACCCTCTGCATCATACGCAACTTCGGGGCTGTGTGCAGCCTTTTCGGTCTTGTAGCCGCAAGCGCATTCTGCCCATTCGCCGTCAGCGTCGAATTTAGCGGTCATAGAGTGTGCTTTCACTTCGTCTTTTTCGCCGCAAGCACATTCGCTCCAGTGATTGGTTTCGTCATATTTTTTGATGATGAAGTCGTGTGTTGCAAGAACTCTGTTGCCGCCGCAAAGATTACAAATCGCATCGACACAACCGTCGTAAACGTGCTCACAATTAGGATAATCCATGCGATAGCCGGAAGCACCTGTTTTGCTCATCGTGATCTTGCCAAAGTTACCGCCGCCGTTTGCAAAAGCGATCGCGGTGTAACCTTCCGCGGTATAATCGGTGGTGAAAGAACCTTGGTACACCAGCGTGCTATCTTTCATAATGGTAACCGTCACGGTGTTGCCAACCGCTTTCACTTCAACAGTGGGCTGGTTACCGCTGGCAAAGGCGCTGGTGAACACGTCGCCGAAATCGTCGTCGGCATATTCTTTCCAAACCTTTACGTCTGCCGTTTCGGGGTCTTGGTCATCATCCACCATATCGTAACCGAGTGCGAAATCTTCAAAAGCGATATCGTCACCGCCCGCCACACGAATGGACTTAGCGGTAATCGCAATAAGAACCTGCTCCTTGTTAAGTTCATTTTCGCCGGTCATAAACAAACCGGGTTCACTCTGACGTAAACCAACGAGAATCGTCTTGGTGGCGCCTTCAAAGCGGACATCAAACTTGATAGAAGAATTTTCCAATTTTCTCGCCGCACCGCCTTCATCCAACGGGATAACCGCGTTGATGTTGGTCATACGGGTTTGGCCGTCTTTGGGAGAAGAACCGAGCTGTAACCAACGGTTGTAGAACAACAGCCAGCCACCTTTACCGCTGTCAACCGCTTCTCTGGGCGTGTAGGTTGCGCCGTCATTATATACAAACTGTACGTCGCTCTGCACATCTTTCAAAACAGAAGCATCTAACTGACTGAAATAAATATAGTTGTATTTGTTGCCGGTAGCAACGTATTTACCACCTGTGTATTCCGCACCGGGAATGTCGACAAAGTCGATTTCTCTGTTCACAGCCAACGCATCGTATTCGACTTCGGTGTAGTCGTACAAAGATATCTTGTTGCCGTTTTCATCCAAGTGGGTCAAGGTGATGTCGCCCATATCACTGCTCTTGTCTTTTTTGACACCAAGACCGTAAGCAATATAACCCGCTTTGGTGTACGGAATGGTTTTGGTGACGTTCGCAATTTCGGTACCGTCATCTTTGATGATCAAGGTAACCTGATCGCCAACCGCACGTACGGTAACCTGCACAACAGAACCTTTCGCAATAGAAGTGGCAAAGGTGTTATGCACTTTATTGTACATATCCTGGGCCGCGTTAGATGCAGTGGTTTTTGCACCGATAATGTCCTCGCCGCCCGCAAAGTTGTAACCGGTTGCAGAAATAGCCACCATCGCCTGCTCTTGATTCATACTGTACCAACCGGTGGTGAATTTGCCCGCGTCTTGCTGGCGGAAACCGAACGCGATGGTCGAGCCCACGTCGTCAAAACGAACCTTGAAGGTGGTTTCAAAGTTCTTGAACCAGAAGCGGTTTCCGTCGTGGCCTTTCGGAACGAGCGAAGCAAGATGGCGCATCATTTCGCCGCCGCCCAAGCTTACACCTTTTAACTGCATCCACTGATTAATATATGCGGTGCGATAGTATAAGTATTCGGAAGTCTGCCCTTCGTACGATGCAGCCTTACTAAAGACAGCATCTTTTACAGTACCTTCGCGGTTATACACGCTATCAAACTGTGCGTTGACAGCAGCTATAATCGCATTTGCTGTTTCGGTGGTCTGGTCGGTAAAATTATAGTAATTGTTGCTAGTGATAGTAGACTTGTCGGTCCAATATTTGCTGTTAGCATACCAACCTTTGTTCGTGATCGTCCAAGAAAAATCTTGCAAGGTGCGTTTCTGACCGAAATCAACGGGATTACCGTTTTCGTCCAGTTCGGTAACCTTCACAGAGTAGATATTTCTCGCGCTGTTACCTAAGCCGAAGGACAAGGGACCGCAGCCCGCCGCAATGGTGTTGGAACCGGTGTAAACCACAGAGCCGTCATCCACCTTGGTGACGGTAACGGTCAGCGCGGTACCCACCACTTTTACGGTGAGTTTGTATTTGGTATCCGCAGCCAACTGATTTTCAAAATTGGTATAGCCGGTTTTGGTGTTAGCGTTCGCAACATTACCAACAATGATACCGTCGGTAGTACTGTTAACATGGCCAATAATAACCGCTTCGTTACCGCTTTCTACTTTAAAACTGGAGTTGTTACGGGTCATTTTGCCGGGGGTCTTTTCATGGAAAGACACAAAGAAAGAGCCCACATTGTAGGAGCTGATTCTGCTGAACACCATTTCCGCCTCAAAGTTTGCCAACTCCGCGTAATCGCCGTGCTGATTTTTTACGGTGAATGTATGGCTCTTGCGGAGCTGCTGGTCACCAACTTTGGTGGACGTTTGATGCAATGCACCGCCTTTGGAGACCTTCAGATTGATTTCGCCACCCCAGTTGTCGCCGATCGCAGCGGAAGAGGTGTTGTAAGCTTCAAAGCCAATCACGCTGAAAGATCCCTGTCCGAGAAATGCTTTTTGCGCA
The DNA here is from genome assembly GCA_045543675.1 of Acutalibacteraceae bacterium. Classification (GTDB taxonomy): domain Bacteria; phylum Bacillota; class Clostridia; order Oscillospirales; family Acutalibacteraceae; genus URNF01. The sequence continues at coordinate 1,135 of JAZPXM010000167.1, read as the reverse complement.
TATCTGCTGTTTTCACGGTTGACAAATACGCCGAAACGAGCATTTATCCACTCGTTAATAGCGGTGTTGTCCGCAGTGGGTAGATACAGACCGTCGGCACCGTAGTTGCTTTCGTCAACAAGAGCCGCAAGGTCTGCAAAATCAACGTCGAAGGTTTTCACCTCGGCGTTTTCGGTCTCTGCAGATGCGGGTAAAATCGCATTGCCGAGTACCAGACCACACAACAGCGCCAAGCTGAGTGCTATTGCGCTGATGCGTTTTGCCATAGAAATGCCTTTCATATGTTTCTCTCCTTTTTGCTATATTTGCCGCCTTTTATAATCAAAAAACGCCGAAAAGCACCTGCAAGGCATTTCCGACTAAAAAGGGGTATTTATGCATAATAATTTTACAACTGTTACGCGTACATTGTCAATCGGCAAAACGCCGATTTTGCATGGTGCTTTTTCGTTATTTTAACCAAAAAATTTTTCTTGTATTTGTGATTTGTGTCGAAATAAAACAGAAAACCACAAGATGTTGCGGGCAAATACAACCCTGCCCCACAATGTTGTTTTCGGACCTTTTTTGCCTTTGCGGGCAGTCGGGACGCCTGCCCCTACGGTATCATTTATTGTGTACAAACCGTTCCTTATACAAAAAACGACCCCGTAAATCACGGGGTCGTTTTACTTACTCTTTTACGGTTTGCTGTTTTCGGAAATCAAACTACCGAAATCTACCGAAACTTCGTTTGCTACTGCCGTATCGGCGCTTAATGTAACAATTTCCATTTCAGGAGCTACATATTTCATTTGCTGTACCTCCTTATCTCGCGTTAACTTCGTTGTAGTTATCTACTGCAAATTCGCCGTAGTACACAGTGCCGTCTTCCAGTATCACATAGGAACGGGTGATGATGTTCACGTCACCGCCGTTTGCGGTCAGAATACCCGTTACGTGTACGGAAAGGTCCACATAGTCAGAGCAATGGTCAAAATACTTGTTCGCTTCGGGCCATTCGTACCGTTGTACGTGCATGCTGTCTTTTGCGGTTTCAATATCCAGATCTTCGGGATTTTTGAGAACCGCCTGTGCCGCAAGCAACAGACCGTATTCGGTAACTTCTTGTTTCTCGCCGTTGTACAGAATGTAC
>JAZPXM010000166.1:0-8525 GCA_045543675.1 Acutalibacteraceae bacterium | reverse complement strand
GAACGACATGGCTACGATCCGACTTGCCTTTGGCAAGGGGCTGCTTTTTGGAGTGAGAATATGACAAAACTGTTGATCAAACTGTTTGTGCGTGACCCTGACAGTATGGGAGATGCTACCCGTTTCGCTTACGGCAAATTAGCGGCATTTACGGGTATCGGTTGCAATATCCTGCTGTTTATTGCAAAGGTGCTGTTGGGCGCTGTTACGGCAAGTGTGGCTGTCATTGCCGATGCTTTTAACAATCTGTCGGATGCAGGGTCTTCCATTGTAACATTGTTCGGCTTTAAATTGGCGGAGTCACCCGCCGATGCGGAGCACCCGTTCGGTCACGGGAGAATGGAATATCTGTCCGCACTCGGCGTGGCGGCGCTCATTATGATTGCAGGTTACGAATTGGCGGTCTCTGCGGTAGATAAGATCCTTCATCCCGTCTTACCGCAATTCAGTATGGTGACCGTTATCATTTTGGTGATTGCAATTGCCGTAAAACTTTGGATGGCGCTGTTTTTCCGTAAAATCGGCACCACTATCCGATCGGATGCGTTGTTGGCATCCTTTGCGGATAGCCGTAATGACGTTATTTGTACCGCCTTGGTGTTAGTATCCTCTGTTATCGGCTGGAGATTTCAGATTGCCGTTGACGGTTACGTAGGCGTATTGGTCGCCGCCTTTGTGCTGTGGTCGGGTTTTTCTGTGATGCGGGAAACGGTTTCCCCGCTGTTGGGGCAGGCACCGCCGCGGGAATTGGTAGACGGTATCACGTCTACGGTATTAGCTTGTGACGATGTGTGCGGTATTCACGACCTTATTGTACATAATTACGGCCCCGGGCGCGTGATCGTGTCCTTGCACGCAGAAGTACCGCACAATGCGGATATTATGAAAAGCCACGATGCTATTGACCTGATAGAACGCCAATTGCACGAAAAATACGGCGTGATGGCGTGTATTCATATGGACCCTGTGGATATGTCGGATGAAACTACCGCAGAATTGAAACAAATGGCGGAAACTGTTATGGCAGATGTAGATGAACGCTTGACGTTACACGATTTTCGTGTGGTACACGGCGAGACGCATACCAACCTCATTTTCGATTTGGTGGTGCCGTTCGATATGCGTGCACAGCAGGATGCCATTGCGAAAGAGATTGCCAAACGCATACATGAAAACGATAACCACTATTATGCGGTTATTACCCCCGAACAGAGTTTTGTATAAACTTGATTTTTCGGGAGAATAGTGATATACTATACAAATAGGTTAAGAGCGAAAGGATGTGGAATAATGAATACACTCGATGTGCCCCGAAGTAGCTTGTATTTCACACATAGGGCGGTATACAGTTTCACATCCCCGTTGCACGTCTCGTGGTAATGTCCACGGGTCATTTCGGTGTTTGAAAAACCTCCCTATGTAAAAAGGGAGGTTTTTATTATGTCAGAAGAAATGACCGTTATGGAACAGTTGCTCATCCTGGTGGAAGAGCGTAAAATAGCGGCGTTACGGCAGGCGTTAAGCGATATGAATGCCGTAGATATCGCCGCTTTGTTTGAAGAATTAGACCGTCAGCAAGCGTTGGTGGTGTTCCGCCTGTTACCCAAAGAAACAGCGGCAGAAGCGTTCGCGTATATGGAACACGAAACGCAAGAACGCCTTATCGGTGTGCTGACCGACAAAGAACTCGGTTTCGTGATGGACGAACTCAATATGGACGACGCGGCGGACCTTATTGAAGAGATGCCTGCAAGTGTGGTAAAACGCGTCCTGCGTATGACTGACCCGGCGGATCGCCGTATCATTAACCAGTTACTAAAATATCCCGAAGATAGCGCGGGTAGCGTGTTGACCACCGAATTTGTGCGGTTGAAGGCAGGCGTGACGGTGGAAGAAGCTTTACAGCATATCCGCCGCGTAGGTCCCGACAAGGAAACCATTTATACCTGCTATGTTACTGACGATAATCGCCGTTTAGAAGGTATCGTTTCAGTAAAAGAATTGTTATTGGCACGTGAGAATACCGTAGTGTCCGATATTATGACCACCAATGTTATCTCGGTTGTTACCACCGAGGACCAGGAAACGGTAGCGGCCCGTTTTGCAAAATACGACCTTATCGCGTTGCCCGTTGTAGATAGCGAAAACCGTCTTGTCGGTATTATCACGGTAGACGACGTGGTGGACATTATCCAACGCGAAAACACAGAAGATATCGAAAAAATGGCGGCGGTATTACCCACCGAACGTTCGTATTTTAAAACGGGTGTTACCGAAACCTTTTCCAAACGTATTCCGTGGCTGATACTGTTGATGCTGTCCGCAACGGTAACGGGTATGATCATCAGCAGTTTCGAAAATGCGCTATCGTCTATGGTGGCGTTGGTGGCATATATGCCGATGTTGATGGGTACGGGCGGTAACTGCGGCAGTCAATCATCGGTTACTGTTATTCGCGGCTTGGCAATCGGTGATATCACCTTTGGGGATACGTTGCGTGTTATTTGGAAAGAAATGCGGGTATCGGTGCTGTGCGGTGTCGTTTTGGCGGTTGCTAACTTTGCTAAAATTTTGCTGTTTGATAACCTGCTGCTCGGCAACGATGTCTCGTTAACGGTGGCACTTGTTGTGAGCTTGACCGTTTTGGTGACGGTGGTCATCGCCAAATTGGTGGGATGCACCTTGCCGTTGCTCGCGAAAAAATGCGGGTTTGACCCCGCTGTTATGGCAAGTCCGTTTATCACCACCATTGTGGATGCTGTATCCATTTCGGTGTATTTTGCAATTGCAACATCTTTTCTGTAAGGGGTGCTGTGCGTGACAAAAAAACGCATATCCAATACCGCACTGATTGCATTAAGTTTTCTGTGTATTATTGTAACGGGCGCGGTACTGTTGACCTTGCCCATCGCTTCCCGCGCGGGAACGTGGACGCCGTTCTTAGACGCTTTGTTTACGGCGACCAGTGCTACCTGCGTGACGGGTCTTATCGTGGTAGATACCTGCGTACATTGGTCGCTTTTCGGTCAATTGGTCATTATTACGATGATACAAATCGGCGGTTTGGGATTGATGACCTTAATGGCATCACTCGCATTGCTGATGAAACAGCGCATTGGGTTGAAAGGCAGACAACTGGTATTACAGTCGTCAGGCAATTTACAGTACGGCGATTTGACCAAAGTATTAAAACATATCTTGGTAGGTACGGTGATAGTGGAAACTGTCGGTGCTGTACTGCTCGCTGTTCGCTTTTGTCCGCAGATGGGATTTGTACGTGGCGTGTATAATGCGGTATTCCATGCCGTTTCGGCATTTTGTAATGCGGGTTTTGATTTGATGGGTAAGTATCAACCGTTTGGGTCGATAGCGTGCTATGCGGATGACCCGCTGGTGATGCTGACATTGGCAGCGCTTATTATTATCGGCGGTATCGGCTTTATCGTCTGGGAAGATATCCTAAAACACGGTATACACGTAAAAAGATACTGCTTACACAGTAAAATCGTGCTTACCACTACCGCCGTGTTGCTGATTGGCGGTACGGTGTTATTTTTAGTAACCGAATACAACGCCGCTTTGGCAGGAAAGCCATTTGGTGAACAACTGCTGGGCGCATTTTTCCAGTCGACAACCACCCGAACGGCGGGATTTGATGCTATCGGGCAGTCACGGCTTAGCAAGGCGGGCGGTATTGTATCGGTGGTACTGATGCTGATTGGCGGCAGCCCCGGTTCTACCGCGGGCGGTATCAAAACGATGACCATAGCGGTGGCTGTGTTGACGGTGGCGGCAATCGGCAAAAATCGCAAAGATACGGTGGCGTTCCGTCGTCGTATCGGTGAAGAACAGGTGCGGCAAGCATTGGGTATTTTGGCAATTTATACCGCTTTGCTGCTGGGCGCAGTAACCTTGCTTAGTATGTGGGAGCCGAAAGGACTGACCGCTATTGTATTTGAAACGGCATCTGCGATTGCGACGGTGGGTTTGTCCTTTGACGGCAGTGCCACTTTCTTGCCTGCATCACAGGTGATATTGATACTGTTAATGTATATCGGCAGAATCGGCGGTTTGTCGTTGGTGCTGATGCTGGCGGAAAAACAACCGTCCGCACCGCTGGACAGACCCCAAGAAAAAATATTGATAGGATAGGGAACGTGTATGAAATCGGTTTTGGTAATTGGTATGGGCCGTTTCGGACGGCATTTGGCAGAAAAAATGCAGTTGCTCGGTAACGCGGTAATGGTGGTGGACAAAGACAGCGAGTTGATAGAGTCGTATGCACAGACATTCACCGATGCACAGATAGGGGATTGCACAAAAGAAACGGTTGTGCGGGCGTTGGGCGTTGATAATTTTGATATCTGTTTTGTCACTATCGGTGAAGATTTTCAAGCGTCTCTTGTTATCACTTCGCATCTGAAAGCGGCGGGTGCAAAACACATTGTTGCGAAAGCGAACCAGTCTATTCAGGCGGATTTGTTGTACAAGATCGGCGCGGACGAAGTGGTGTATCCCGAACGCGAAATGGCGGAAAAGGTGGCAGTGCGGCATAACGCCAAAAACATTTTTGATTATATTCCGCTGACCCCCGAGTATTCCATTTATGAAATCCCGATCTTATCCGCGTGGGTGGGGCATACCATTATGGAACTGAATGTGCGCCGTAAATACCGCATCAATATCGTGGCGGTAAAAAACGATAACACGTTAGCACCTATCCCGGGACCTGACTATGTGTTTGCCGACGGTGATCACGTTGTGGTTATCGGCAAATCGGATGATGTATTCAAACTTTCGGGAAAAGCGTAAACAAAGAAGGCGGATATGTTACTGCTGAAATCGCAGTATCACTTTACCCGACGAGAAATATATATTTTATGTTCGGCTAATACTTGCCTTTTCAAAGAGTCTTTTGTTGTAGAAAAGCCCGCAGAATGTATTCTGCGGGCTTTTACATATCGTATTATTTACCGTCGGTAGTGAGCGAGTACTTTATTGCGGTAGCGGCCGGGAGAAATGCCTTCCAGTTTTTTGAATACCCGCGTGAAATAACTTTGATCTTCATATCCCACCATCAGACAAATATCTGTGAGTTTCAGTTGTCGATCGCGCAACAGTTCTTTGGCTTTGGTAACACGCACGCGGTTGAGATACTGATTGAAGGTGCTGCCGGTCTCGTTCTTAAATACCCGACTGAGATATGCCGGTGATATATATACCATATCCGCCATTTCCTCCAATGTCAATCGTTCAGCGTAATGCGCGCCGATGTGCTGGATACAGCGGTGGATGATGTTGGCGTGTTTGGTATCACCGTGACCGAAAATGCTGTCGGTAAACGCAGTCATTGTCTTTGCCAACCAGGAACAAAGGGAAGAAAAATCCTCTATGTGCGCCCCTTCTTCCATATAGCGCTGGCACATATCTAATGCCAACTCGGTGTCAGCGCCGTTTTCTATGGCTGTGCGGGATATCATCACCATCAGTTCATAACCCCGTGCCTTAAGTTTTTGCAGATTGCCGCCCATCAGAAACAGTTCTCCCAACAGTTCTTCCAGTTGGTGATACGCTTGTTCCCGTTCCCTGCGGGCGATGCTGCGCAGTAACGCCTGCTCTTTCAGCAACGGATATGCGGCGGTTGCTTCTTCATCGGCTTTCAAACGAGCGATATAGGCGCTTATCTGGCTTTGTAAAGAGTGGGAGCGATCCGCCTGTAACAATTCGTTTTCAGCGGAAACGTTGTTCATAAATCCCACCGCCATAAACAGCAGGTTAGATAACTCTGTTGCTTGCTCCGGCGGTATAAAAGGCACTTGTTCCAGCGCCGTTATCGCACACTCCAAAGATTCGCCTTGAAGATGCAGATTTTCCTTTAGTTCACAGTCGATGAAATCTTGCTTTTCCACCATAGTGAACGGTCCTGCAGTAATTTTAGCAGCCGTACCTTCGTCGCCGATGATGGGGGATACGAAGCAGGTCAGCCCCAGCGGACAAAAATAGATGTACTTGCCGCCGAATCGTTCCGCTTCCAGCATACCGTAGATGTGTGAGGCGGTACACATATCCCGAGAACAACCGGTATATGTACACAAAGGGCAATGGGTAAAACCCTGCCCTTCTTCAAACAATATTTGCCCCTCTGTATCGGACACGATACAGCCCAGAGTGGTGGAAACATAAAAAGCGTGGGCGCAGGAACGTGCCAACTGGTGATCGAAAGTCGGTTTATTCATAACGATCCCCCCCTTCGATTGCATTATGCCATATTATTTTTTGAACGTCAATAAAAAAGGACAAAAAAGTACCAAAACTCATCAATTCGTGCAAGAAAAAGCCACGACAATATGGTATTTTTGAAATAACAAAATTTATGGAGGTAATTCATATGAGCATTCTTCAGGAAATTTCCGAAAATTTGCAAAAAGGTAAAGCTAAAGTAGTAAAAGAGTTGGTACAGCAAGCTATTGATCAGGGTATTCCGGTGCAGGATATTCTGGAACAGGGTCTGCTGGATGGTATGGGCGTTATCGGTGAAAAGTTCAAAAACAACGAAGTGTACGTGCCGGAGGTACTGGTGGCTGCGCGCGCTATGAATATGGGTACTGCGTTGTTAAAACCCTTGATCGACGCGGTGGGTGTAGAAACCGCAGGTAAAGTGTGTATCGGCACCGTGCAGGGTGACCTGCACGACATCGGCAAGAATCTGGTCAAGATGATGATGGAAGGCAAAGGTATGGAGGTTATCGACCTGGGTACCGACGTGCCGGCAGAAAAATTTGTAGAGGCGGCTATCGAAAATAATTGTCAGATCATCTGTTGCTCTGCCTTGTTGACCACCACTATGGGCGTAATGGAAGATGTCGTCAAGGCTGCGGAAGCGGCCGGCGTACGTGATAAGGTAAAGATCATGGTGGGCGGTGCACCGGTGACCGACGCGTATTGCAGTCAGATCGGTGCGGATAAATATACCGACGATGCTGCCAGCGCTGCCGATGCGGCTGTAGAATTGTGTCATGAACTCAACGGCTGATAACGTAGGATATCACGGCTTTACATTGATAATATTTCAACTCCATTGATAAAGATAGATGGAGGTATTGCATCATGAAGCAGCGGGATAGGTACATCGTTCGTGAACTCGCCAAAAGATATATGGAAATGGCAACGAGCGAAAAGCAGCAAAAAATGAACAAGCGCATGTTGGATACATTTTTTGAACCTTTCTTCCGCGTGACTATGGCAGGATGGATAGACCATACATATGTATACGCCAGAAAGCCGACTCTTGCAAATGTAGCAATGGTGACCGACGTTGATATCATCAGGAAAGAAACCGAAAAGACGGTTACATTAGCATCAAGTGCGGTTGTCCCGCTCTGACATATGGTGGGAAGTGAAAAGATGGACAATGAAATTCTAATAAAAAAATTGTTGCAGTGGGGCGCGTATAAAGCGGCTGTGGTAGATGTGCGGGATATTGTGTTTGACCGCCGTTTTCGGGAACAGTGCGCATCCAATGCATGCGGTTGCTACGGCAAAAACCATATGTGTCCACCGGATGTGGGCGACATTGATATGTTGATTGACCGTGCTAAACAATATGACAAGGCGCTGGTATATCAAACGGTGTCCGCGCTGGAGGACAGCTACGATTTTGAAGGTATGATGGAGGCGGGCAGACGTCACCATCTTTTGACCTGCCGTTTGCGGGAGGAAATTGCCGTACAGGATATGCAGAACGTTTTGATTATGGGCGCAGGCGCTTGTCGGGAATGTCCCGTATGCGCCAAGGTCGATAATTTGCCCTGCCGTAACCCTGCGTTGGCGACGCCTTCTATGGAAGCACATGGTATTGCTGTTTCCAAATTGGCATCGCTTGCAGGTATGCAGTATATTAACGGACAGGACACCGTTACATATTTCGGTGCTTTGCTATATGGCAAAAAGGAGAACAAACAATGAAATATAATATGAAACACTGGTTGGAGGAGATGCGTGAGGCACCTGTAAAAAAAGCGATGCCCATTCTCTCTTTCCCGGCGGTGCAGTTGATGGACGTGTGCGTGCGCGAACTGGTTTCGGACAGCGACGCACAGGCAACTGCTATGAAATTGGTGGCAGAACGCACTGATGCCGCCGCTACGGTGAGTTTGATGGATCTGTCGGTAGAAGCAGAGGCTTTTGGTGCTACCATTCGTTTCAGCGACGACGAGGTACCTACCGTTATCGGGCGTGTAGTAGAGGACGAAGATGCTGCTAATGCGCTGGAAGTACCCGCTGTAGGAGCGGGACGCACCGGTATATGCGTAGAAGGTATTCGTAAGGCGGTGGAGATCATTACCGACCGTCCGGTTTTGGCGGGTGTTATCGGTCCGTTTTCATTGGCAGGTCGTTTGTTAGACGTGACCGATATTATGATCGACTGCTACGATGAGCCGGAGAAGGTGCACACTGTGTTGGATAAGGTAACGCAGTTTATTATTGCTTACTGTAATGCCTTTAAAGCGGTGGGCGCCAACGGT
>JAZPXM010000165.1:0-7001 GCA_045543675.1 Acutalibacteraceae bacterium | reverse complement strand
TTGTCAAGAGTTTTTTATTCTAAAATCATAAAAATCCGCGACAGAAAATCTGTCGCGGATTGTTTGTGCCTTTATGCAGCAGGCCCGCCCGCCGCAACGTAGTTTGTTGTATAGCCGTTTGCATACAGATACGTGCCATCTGCCAATTGCACATACGCGTTGGATACCATATCCAGCGTTTTATATGCCGCTGAAGTATGCATATTCACTACCTGCATAGAAATATCCACGTATTCGTCTGTACTGTCATAGTAGCGATTTGCTACCTTCGCGCTATGTTTTTGCACATACGGATTCGTCTCGGCAAGTTCAGCGTCGAGACGTTGATTACCTACCACGTAATCTACTGCTATCAACATACCGTAGTCGACAATTTCGTGCCAGTTGCCGTCAAGGAGAATATACTCTTTGCCGTTTTCTACTTTACGTTGGATACGATAGACAAAGCGCAAGCCACCGCGTTGGGCATTATAAGAAGTACCTATCGCCGCGGCGTTTACAACCGTCTTATTCGGACGGAAGAACCGACCCGAAATCACCGCATCACCTTTCGCGTAGAACGTAAACGTTTTGCCTGTACCATTTGTCTGGAAAGTGCTGTTCACAGGCACTTGCGGTTCGCCGGTCGAATCGGTCACAAGCAAGGAACCCGCTTTCAGTTCGTAGCCCGCATCTGCGCTGACGGTGAGATTATACTGATAATACCCGTTTGCATCCGCTCCACCCACGCGGGTGACGTTAAATCTACCGTTTTGTACCGCTTTGTCGGTGGTAATCCCCGGACAACCGGTGCCGACAGGTTCACCCATCGGTTCATAATCGGTCACTTCGATACGCGGCAAGCCCGTACTGGTATGCCGTTTTGCAGAACCAAACGAAATATACCCATTGCCGTTGGTATATAATTTCACTTTTCCCGAAACGACCGCTATGTCATTATGTGTAGAAACGATATTGTAATACAGATAGTCGTTTCTTACCGCAATACTTACTTTGATATCTTTATAGTTATCGTTTGTGCCAAGCAAGCCCTCCGTATACGTATGTACTGTCCGTACTGTTTTGCCGTCATATACTTGCACGTTTTCAGGAGAAATCTTGATATATCCTTGACCGGCTACCAAAGTGCTACCGTTATAGAAACGACCCGCCTCAGATTGATGGAAACCTATCACATACGCACCGTACGTAGCGTTTTCTATGCGCAATTGCTGTTTCATCGTAAAGCTTCGCGCAACCAGCAAATTGCCGCTTTCATCCTTGGGAATTAAGAGTGCTAAACTATCAACGTCGCATCCGCTGCTCGCACCATATCCGGTTTGGAATTTCGTCTGTAAGTAACGGTTTGAATATAAGCCGGTAAAACGTGCATAGTTGTTAGTTACAGGGTCTAAATTAGACACATATACGCTATCTTGTTTACGATTATACGCAAACGCAAACATTTTCTGCATATAGGTTTTGTATGCGGTTTTTTGTTCTGCTGTTACCTTGCTGTCACTATAATCAATGTAAGGGTTCCCATTCGGATACTTACTGTCGCCGGCAGCATTAAAGCCCATAAAACCGCTTAACGATGCATCAAAGGTTTCACCGCTCGCATTGCTTGCGTACGCAATACGCACAGTTTTCCAACCTTCAGGGAGCAAAATAAAGGTTCTGTCCGCCCCATCGGCATAAAAGCCGTTTTCATTTTGTGTAATATTCGGTACATGGTCAAGCGCATTCAAAGCTACGCCATCCACCGTAACGGATGTAGCGTTAGTACCGTATGCTACCAACATACGCCGATTGGAATCTTTACTTGCCGTCAAACTATACGCGTTTGCGCCAATATAACGAGAAGTATACACAACGGGTTCTTCTTCTACCGAAGTATATACGGGCGTGTTGGTCAGATTGTCCGCAGGGGTAATCAAAAGACCTTTATATTTGACCTTTCCTTCCATAGACTCCATCGGCATCATCGTGTCAGGCAATTCCACCGCTACCGCCGCGCCGCTCTTAATGTACACAGGAATTGTTACAGGGGCGGTCGCGTAAGATGCGTCAGCCGTAATCATCTGATTACCTTCCACGCGGCGACAGGTCCACAAATCATACCAGTTGCCTTCCGGCAGCCACAACGTGCGTTCCTTGACGCGCGACTCCACCACAGGGTTTACTAAGAAGCTGTTACAGAACAAATACTGATCATTGATGCTCTTGACATTCTTTTGTCCCTGATACGCAACGCCAAGCGGCATCGCCATCGGCGTCGCATTTTTATTTGCATCAATCGCCGCACTATACAATAAGTCCTGCATATTCATACGGAACCAATAGTAGGTCGGGAAACTGTTTTTCGCAATAGTTCCTTTTTTCCACGGATTTTTAATAGAACCATGCGTACGCATTAACGGGCTGAAAGTCGAAAATGCGACCCAGCGAGCATACAGTTCCTCATCCGGTTGTCCCTTGAAACCACCCATATCACCGCCAACGATATTAAAGCCACCGGTGCTCATAGAAAGAATGCCGCGAATCTGGTCGGTAAGGCCCATCCAACCGGCTTTTTGGTCACCCGTAAAGTTCGCAACAAACTTTTGGCTGCCTGCAACACCGCTTCTCTCAAACAGAATATAGTCATGGTCAGGATAATAGCTGTCCCACGCTTCCATCTGCGCCTTGGCATAGTAATAGGAAATGAAATTATGCATTTCATCGCCTTTAAGGCCATTATACAACAACGTATCGTCTCTCAACCACTCGCCGTAGTCGATCATCGCGCCTTTTAATCCCAAATCCCAGTATTTTAGATTTTTAGTATAGGACGTTCCACCATTAAAAAACCCTGTGATGGCATTAACGGCATTCGGATGAGAAAAGTCAATAAAATCACCCATATAATTACCGGCAACAGGATTTACAAGATTCAACGGGAGCGGCAGATTGTTTCGAGAAACGCCGGGCAATAACGTCTGTAACGTGGAAACAGTATACGCGTGCGGATGATACCACATCAGCATACGGGAACCGCGGCTATTGACATATGCATATGCCGCCGCATTGGTAGTAGAGTTCAGACCTTCACCGTAAACGGCAGCGATATCCGTAATCCCCATCGCTTCGTAGCCCTCAAACATATCGACTAAATTGTCGTATGCCTGCTGAATCGCTTCAGCAGAGCCATCGGCGTAGGTAGTTCCTGTCGTCTGATTGGTTCTCCACGGCCCATCTTGCGCACCGAGCCAATAACCAAACGCCCATTTAGGCGGAACATAGCTCGTGCCCGTAATAGCGGTATATTTCTTGATGTTTTCCAGAATAGTACCGTTCCACATATAAAAATCAAATTTACTGCCGTCAAAATCCACCGTATAGGCAGATGCATCGGCAACCCCGATATCCGCCGTGCCTGTATAGGTCATATTGTACCATACGGAATACCCTTCACTGCTATGGAAAATCGGTACGTTGATATACGAATTCGTATGTTCTTCAGACGGTGTTTCCACACCGTGATATCCGGTATCTTCGTTACGCAGCGAGAATACGTAACCCACTTGGTTCACGTCATTAAACCGTTCGCTACCGTTGTAAATAGCTTCTTCTGTAGCAAGCGGCAGCGTCATTTTCGTTCTGACAATTTTATCTTTCTGGTAGCCAAGATAAATGTCATCGTCGGTAAAGGTCAAAGAAATATTGCCCTTTTTATCACCGACAGACATCGTAAAGCCACTTGCGGTTTTCTGATAATACAGAACGGTGTCCCCCATACCGTACATCATAATTCTGCCATCATCCAATGTCTGATAGGTGATATCCGACAAAGCGCTCGGATTGAAGAATCCTGATTCCGATGCCTTTTCGGACAAGCGCAGACGGAAACCACCTTCAACCGGAAACGTAATATACATCTTGATATCGTATGCAAAGCCCAATAAACTACCGATATTCACATTAAGGTCGCCGTATCCCGTATCGTCTTCGGCGGACGTATCAATGTCTATCGGCGCATTGATAACAAACGTATCTTTGTTTTGCTGCGTCGATTTTACCGTTCCCGTTGTGTGCCAAACACACACAGGAGATGCCGGTGCCGTCGGTTTTAAAGATGCTGCAAGACCGGGGATACCGCTTAGTGAAAACAACAATGCTACCACCAGAGCAATTGCAAGGTATCGCTTTCCATATTTTTTCATATTCTGCCCTCTCTTAAAACAAATGTATTTAGAGTATACACTTCTTTTATATTACAACAATTACTTATAAAAAACAAGGTGTTAAAACATTATGAGCGAAATACACAATTGCAAGTCTTTTCTTTTGGCGCTTTTGCCAATTTAAAGGTATATCTTTTTACAAAAAAACACCGATTCAATACACATTGAATCAGTGTTTCTGCTTTAGGCGGCGGAACCACCCGCCGCAATGTAGTTTGTTGTATAACCATTTGCATACAGATACGTACCGTCAGCCAGTTGTATATATGCATTTGCCACAATATCGACGCTACGGAAGGATTGTGCAGCATCTAAATTTATGACCTGCACACTGACATCTACATATGCACGGGTACTATCATAAAAACAGTTTGTTTTTTTCGCGCTACGCTCTTGCACATATGGATTCGTGTCAGCAAATTCCACATCCAAACGCCGGTTACCCACTATATGATCTGCCGCCACCAGCACACCGTAGTCGATAATTTCTACCCACTTACCGTCAAGCAAAACATATTCTTTGTCGCCGTCCAGTTTGCGCTGTATACGGTACACAAAACGCAAGCCGCCCTGCTCTGTGTTATACGAAGTACCTACTACAGCAGTATTCACAAGTGTTTTATTCGGTTTGTAGAAGTATCCGCAAATTTTTGTGTCCTTCTTGGCATAAAACGTAAACGCTGTTCCTTGACCGTTTTCTCTGAACTCACTATTTATGGGCGTCTGTACATTGCCGTCCTTGTCAATTGCCAACAAAGAGCCCGCTTTCAGTTCATATCCATCATCCGCGCGAACGGTCAATTTATATTGATAACAACCGTTTTCATCTGCGGTATCGGTTACACGGGTAACGTCAAATGCGCCGTGCGTAACCGCCGTATCGGTGACTATAACAGGATATCCGCTTTCCGCTGTCTCTTCTACTGACAACAAACTGATGCCGTTATATGCGCCTGCCATTGCTAACGCCATATAGCCCTTGCCCGCATTGGAAATTTTCACCGTGCCGCTAACCGTCGGCAAAGTTGCCGTACCCTGATAATCCGCTGTGATGCAGTAGGATAACGTGTCTTCATAAGCCGTCACAGTTACGGTTACGTTACGGTTATTTTCTATAGACGCAGGTTTTTCGCTACCGTAGGTGTGTAACGTAGCAGTAGTACCGCGGTCATACAGCACAATGTCATCAGGAGAAAATTTGATATACGTTTGCGTCGTATTAACACCCGTGTCGGTAAAGAAACCGGCAGGTGTCATCTGGCGAAACGCCAGCACGATCGAACCGTAGTTCTTTTCAAACCGAATACCAAATGTCGCCTTAAAATTCTTTATCCGCAACAAACTGCCGTCGCTATTTTTAGGTACCAACGCCGCCACCTGCCGCAAAGCTGTCCCCTGCAGATCAGTGATGCTGTTTTTGCCGTTTATCTGCAAATACCTGTTAATAAACAGCGCACCGGCGGACCAACCCTTTTCAGCGCTGACAAAAGACGCTCTTTTTGTATACGTCCGTTTGCCGCTCTCATAATCCGTATAATAAAAGTCGTACTTATTGCCCATATACGTTAAAAATTCGTTTTGCAACACCGAAGTGGAGCCACTGTACGTCGCATACGCCAACCCGTTAGGATAGGCCTTTTGATGAATAGTACCGTATCCCAAAAGACCTGCAACGGATGACGCAAAAACATTGGACGTCACCGCAAGCGACGTGCTGTCAATATATATGTTTTTCCAACCGTCAGGCACTAAGATATACGTCTTTCCGTTGCCGTCCGTATAGTACCCGCTTATATCACTCGTAATATTCGGCATACGGCTCAGTTTCGGCAATGTCGTGCCGTCCGCCTTTACCGTAACAGCCGTCGTACCGTAGGCAATCAACATACGCCGATTGGAAGGTGTATCCGCTGTTACGGTATATGCATTCGCGTGGATATAACGGGACGTATATACCGTAGGCGCACCGTCTGCCGTTGTATACACAGGTGTTGCAGTCAAATTATCTGCGGGGGTGATCAACAGCGCTTTGTATCGCGTTTTCCCTTCCATAGAAGTTGCCAACTGCATAGTGTCGGGCAGTTCTACCGCTACCGCCGCGCCGCTTTTTAAATATACGGGTATGGTTTGGGAAGGTGCATTCGCCGTCACAGACACATTCCCTTCCAAGCGGTCACCTGTCCACAAATCATACCAGTGACCCTCGGGAAGCCACAATGTGCGACTATCTACACCCGGTTGAGTTACGGGGTTTACCAAAAAGCTGTTACAGAACAAATACTGATCGTTAATGCTCTTTACGCCTTTTTGCCCTTGATACGCAACGCCAAGCGGCATCATCATTGGTGTCGCGTTTTTATGCGCATCAATCGCCGCACTATACAGCAAGTCCTGCATATTCATACGCATCCAGTAATACGTGGAAAAACTACTTTTCGCAACATCTCCCTTATCCCAAGGGTTTTTAATCTGTCCATGGGTGCGCATCAATGGACTGAAAGCAGAAAACTGCACCCAGCGGGTATACAGTTCATTGCTCGGTTGTCCCGAAAAACCGCCCATATCACCGCCGACGATATTAAAACCGCCCATACTCATGGAAAGGATACCGTGAATCTGGTCTTTCAGCCCCTCCCAGTCTGCTTTTTGGTCACCTGTAAAGTTGGTCACATATTTTTGACTTCCTGCCGTGCCACTTCGTTGGAACAGCACATAATCATGATCGGGGTAATAGCTGTCCCACGCTTCCATCTGCGTCTTGGCATAGTAATAGGAAATGAAATTATGCATTTCATC
>JAZPXM010000164.1:0-1639 GCA_045543675.1 Acutalibacteraceae bacterium | reverse complement strand
TGTACCGAAGATTTAAAAGCCTTATAAAATCCGCGTTGTCTAGTTCCTGTATCTCTATGATTATTCGCGCCCGTGTAACAATTGCCTTTGCCTTTTCTTCGATTAATTGATCTTCTACTGTTTGAAGCTTGTCTATTAACGCGTCATTCATTCCCGCGCTTTTCGTTCCGTCCACAACGTCTTTTGACGGGTCTGCGGTTATGTGTGTTAACTGCGTCCAAATCTCGTCTATGGTATGTTCAAGCGTTTCTATTCTGCTGTCCATAACGTGTACTTGGTTTAGATATTCTTTAGCCGTCATTTCTTGACCCCGTGCGTTCTGCAATACGTAGAGTTAAAGCCTAACAAATACTGTAAGAATTTAAACCACATGATTACAACTCCCGCTCAAACACTTTGACGTTGCCCTTAATATGTACGTCGTCAACGCCTAACGTGCTTTCAATCCATGCGGCTAACTGTTCCTTGTCGATTTCCGGCGCGTCGCCCTTCTTGACTTCCGTAACTTCTGCCGTGTAAATGATTGTGTACTCTTTCATGATTTAACCCTCTTTCTTGCGTCTTGAATATTGTTTGTAAATTCTTTCATATATTGGTTTGCGGTTTCTTCTGAAACGTGCAACGCTATATTTTCCATAACGCTACAAATCCCGTTCATATATCCCGCGCTTCCGTTCTTTGCGTCGTAGTGTCCACGGAAAAGGTCTACTTTCATTAAGTCGTTATAAACTGCCTTGTATGCCTTTTCTAGTGCTGTGGGCTTCATGTACTCATGGTCTACACCCTCGTTTAGGAAGTCTCGGAAAGCGTCCATAAAATCCCTGTAACAATCCGTGCAAAATTTCGCGCCTTGTACGTTGTAGCGTGGTATAGCTTGCCCGCACCGTTGGCAAATAACAGTTTCAATTTTCATTTGACCGCCCCCGCGATTTCTGAAAAGTCCGCCGCGATCTGTTCCTGTTCAATGCCAAGAATACGTGCGTTTCGTTTAAAGTAGTATTCGATTTCTTCCTTGCGGAAAATGTACTGTAACTCTGAAAAGTTTTCTTCCCGTGCCTGTTCCAGTTCCTTGCGTGTCCGGCGTTTCAATCGGTAATACTCAAAGTTGTAAATGCCGCTTGCGTCTTTCCGCTTCTCCATGTAGTCAAGCGTGAAATAACAAACCATGCACACAACGCCACACAATGCCGAGAACGTCGCCGCAAAAGCAAAGTTATATTTGACCCCGCCTGTTTCCGTGACGGCTACCAAAAACAAGATAAGCCACACACAAAGAAACAGGAAGCCGGAAAGCAAAAGCCCGTTCTTTCTGTCGTTCATTCTGTCCCTTCTTTCTTAAGAACTACGCCCGCGTCCCCTAGTGCCAGTTGACCGCCGTTTCTTGTGCATATGCAATTAAAACGTGTCCCGCCTTCCGCGTCGTAAGGTACGGCTTCAAAGCACGGACAACCCGCGCCCACACATTCCGAAAATACGTCTTTAAACTCATACCGTTCGCGGTCAAGATATGAAAGCGCGCCTTTGCTTTTCCTGTCCACGCGATAAGGACAAATAAAGTCGTTCATTGTTTCCCTTCTTTCATATTTCCGTTATTGTTAAGCCTTCTTCTCTGTACTTGTATTCAAAAAGTTTCTTCTTG
>JAZPXM010000163.1:0-12072 GCA_045543675.1 Acutalibacteraceae bacterium | reverse complement strand
GTGGAACATAAAAATAAGGCGGGAATGTTTCACACATTACCGCGTTAAGTTTATTTAAGTTAAAAACCGTTTAAGTGATTTTTAACCATGATATCGGGGTAGTTATTATACGATATATTCATATCGACACGCCCGTTAATACCTGGTACGTTACCGGCGCTGGAATATTGCCAGATTCCGAAATTTTGAACGTATCGCGGTTTTGAACCGTAACGCGCTACCCATTTATCGAACGGCGCTAAATCCTTTAATATCAAACGATCTTTAAAACCACTGATATCTGAACCGTAAACCATAGCATAATATTTTAAATTTTCCATATAGCGGCAAAACGTAAACACCGCGTCGGTGTTACCTTTTTTATATGCCGCGCTGGGTAATTCAAAATCGATTATAACGGGATATTCGAACGATTTATTTTTTATCAGATCGGCGAAACGTTGCGCGTCATATAAACCGGCGCTGGCGCTGTTACAATATTTACCGACTATGTAATAAACGCCGACGGGAATATTAAACGCTTTACACTCGCTATAATTCCGGTCGAAAAATTTATCTTTAAAAAATGAACCGTCTGAACCGCCAGCGCGCAAAATAGCAAATTGCACGCCGCTACTTTTCACCGCCGCCCAGTTTATAACGCCCTGGTAACGTGATACATCTATACCGGTATATTCCATATTTACACCTCTATTTTGCCGTCGATACGGTCGCATAATTTTTGTAGTGCCAGCGTATTGTTATTTAATGCGTCGGTTACTTTCGCGATTTCCTCCTGGTGTTCGCGGCGCATTTCGCTAACCTCTTTATTGTTATTATCGGTCTGATATTTTACATACCAACCCAGACCGATACAAGCCACAATAGGAAAGCCGACCGATGAAATAATAGCTACAATACCGTTAATATCCATATTAGATTACCTCGTGTGTTTTAATATAATTAGCATTTACCTCGTGAACATAGCAAAATTCATTAAAATACGGTTCGTTCTGTCGTGCTTTCATATCGGCGAACGATAGCGCAAAATCACAATAGGGCGCTAATCCATAATCGGCTATGATCTCGTTAACCTCTTTTTCGTTATAATGTTTGTGCGACATTTCAAAAATCGCTTTTTCGATAGTATAACGTTTTTCGCCGGCGTTTAATATCATAATAGCCAAAACGATATCGACATCGGTAATATGATTACGCAAACAAATAGCGCGCGTCAATGGGATATCATTAAACACCGGTTTTAATTTTGCTGATATTCTTTTCATATTTACACCTCTAAATCGTCATAATCATATACGGGTATCACGATACTACTAATAGTATCCGCTATTATTGTATCATATAAATTATTTCGTAAAAGGTTCAATATAAAATCAGCGTTCGAAAATTTATTATTATAACCGTTTCGTACCTCGGTTAAATTATCAGTGCGCGTATCGGTTAAATTATCGGTGCGCTGGTGCTGTAAATTATCGGTACGCGTATCGGTATCAGAACCGGTATTACTCGTCTGGGTCTGATCTATCACACGCAAAACGCCGCTATCGGACGTATTTTTACTATTTGTAATAGTACCGACTACACCGGGCGTATTCTGGTTAGTTTGCGTGCCGGTGTCGTTCAACGTAGTGTTGCCGGTGTGCGTGGTAGTCTGTGTACCGGTATTTGTTTTGGTTTCCCGGTATTCGTCGGACGGGTCAACGATTTTATCGACATTATACAGTGCCTTGTATTTATCATCGTTTAATGCAAACATAGCATTTACAACGTCGATAATTTCGGTCTGATCGTCGGTAAAAAGGTTATTACGCCCGTAACGATATTTTAAAATATTATCCAGTGCGGTGATTATGTCGGTCGTCATATATTCATAATCAGTTAACGCACTATCGAAAATAGTACCGCCGTTTTTATAATATGCTGATATCGTCGTTATCATTAGTAGCACCCCCTATTATATTAATATTTTTTGATACGTTATAAATGTCGTTCAGTTTAACAGATATATTTGTACCGAACATTTCATTTATCGCGTTAACGCCCTGGGTACGCATATATAACAGATCATCGGTGTTAACCATTAATAACTGATTATCGGCGCTAACCTCATTTGATATCATACGTTCGCGCTTTTCGTTAATGGATTTAACGCCGATCTCTTCCAGAAACGCATTTAACAGTGACTGTTTAGCGTCGATCAGTTTTTCGAGTGTATCCGGGTGCGCTGTGTTCCAGTCTTTTGGCGTCCAACCGTCTAATATACTGTTCTGGTTAACGGTGTACGTTTCGCCGCTTTCAAGCGCTTTCATAGCGTTGTTAACAGCTAATGCGATCAGATCGTTTGATACGCTGTTTAGTTTTGTGGCGCGGCTGTTTATGATCTGTATATCGATACTACTATCGATATCCGCCAGTAAACGCGCGTAACGTTTTATCAATTCACTAAATCCGTACGGATTTATAACGTCGGACTGTGTATTATAAATAACGACGCAATTCTCATTTATTTTTAATTCGCCTGTTTTTAACATTGGCTGGGCGTATGTCAATTTAATAGGTCTGTAATATTGATCTATTCCGGACAGACCGCCCGTTACCGCTGTCAAGCCGTATTTATTATCATTAAATACACCGGTAAAACCGAACCACATTAAATTTTTTTCGATTTCCGACGCCGGTAACGATTTAGGTAAACCGCTATATTCGAACATACCTAAACATTTTTCGAATAGCATACGGATATAAAATCCGTATCCCTTTTTAACGGTTTTTACCGGATATGCTGTTTTATAGGTATCATAATCTTTTATACTCATTTACACATATACCCCCGATTTTAATATACTTTCGATTTCGTTTAATTCGCTATCAGTCGCCGTTACGCCGTCCAGTTTTACATCACTACATACAACATAACCGCTAAATTGTGATAACAGACCGCCCACACCGGCACTATATCCGTGTAATGCACCCAGGTTAGCCGGGCGTGATTCAATCGGACGCGTGAACATTAAATACGGCGTCTGATATCCCAGTTTGCCGGTATTACTGGACAAACTACCGCGCGTAGTTACATCACCGGCAAAACCTTGTACAACGTCTTTCGCGCCGGTCATAGCGATCGCCGGCGTATTCGTTCCCAGACCCAGACCGACATTTATTAATCCCTGGGTTAACGTATCAAATGAACCGGCGCTAATAGGCAACTGGATAGCCATATTACCGGAATAACTATGTATAGTTTCGTTCTTATATGCTACACCCCAGGGCGACGGCGTCGTTTTAACACATCGTACGTTAGCAACACACGCGCCCGTAAATACATCGACTATATAACGTAGTGTAACGCTACCGCCGGTTATTTCCTGGACGTCAATATCGGCTGTTCCGACATACGGTAAATATATCGATACGCGGCTATTCGAATAATCCAGATAATTTGCGTATAACTCGGTTATGTCTATCGTGCCAAAATCGATTGTAACGTACTGACTGGACACGCGCGGCGCACTGATCGTATTAACATTAATACCGCCCAGGTAAATACCACTGGACGACCCGACGGACGGCGTAACCGGTAACATAAACAATCCGATTATAAAATCTATCGGATTCGATACGGCGTTTAATACCAGGTTACTAATACTATCGATATCCGTCCATTTAACGTTAAACGCATTAGTCCATAACGCTGCGCCGAACGCCCTTAAATCGGCGTCGCTGGGTTTATATATGTTTAAAAATCCGCTTGCCAGAACGCCGCTAACGCTTTCATCGGGCGCGCCCGGCATAGGTATGTTGTCGCCCTCAAAATTATCGTAATCGGGGTCGCCGCCCATAGGTGTATCGATGTGCGCGTCGATATTATTTAATATCTGGCTATCTGTCCAGAATTTTTGCGCTAACGCGATAGATGTCGGCGCGGCGTAATTACCCATTACGGTACAATCCAGAAACGCGCCGTAATTATTCCAGTAACCAACGTACCACGATACCAGATTATAATTTGTATCCTCGCCCCAGTATGTTAACCACGGTAACGCATAGAACAAACTATATCCAGGTGGCATATCAATCTGATTGATACCGACACGGTAAACGACCTCGGCGTCTTTTGTATAGTAAACAAACTGACGCAAACCGGCACTAATACCGGTATACATAATATACGAATGGTTAGCGTCCCACCTATTAACATAGAAACGGTCGTTAATTTCAATGTCGCCGTTTTCGGAAAAATCTAACCAGTTATGAAAACCGTGGCTAATTAACGCACTCGTATTCACATTAGCCGCCGAATACGGCAATAATACGTTATTTGATACGCTTTTAACCGTTCCACCGCTGGAATTAATAACATAATCAGCCATAGCGCCGTAACTGGTAATACCGTAACTTTCATCGATACGCCCGGAATGTGCGGCGGTCGTTGTGGTTTCTATGCTGTCAAATAATATTTTTTTAATTAGCTGGTCGCCGCGTACGTGGTATAGTCTAAACCTCATATTTGTACCTCTAATTTAACGGCGTTGTGCCGTTTCCAACCGTTATTAAAATATAACTACCTCTAAAATCCGAAAAACTAACCGGGAAATTTTTACTATATCTGATATAGCGTGATTCTATTGCGCGGTCGTCCGGTAAATACATATCATAATTTTTTTCATTTGTACGGCTGTTAACCGGACACGCTTTTATCTGGTTTTTAAACGACATAAGCACATCGACGTGACATTTAATTTGCATACGTGCGCCGTCTATATCAACCATATCAGTAATGTAATAATATCTGGAAAAATACGGAATATAACAATAATTATACTGATACAATCCCGGCGTTCGGGATATTATTATTTCCGGATTAATAGCACTGGACGGTTCAATTAATTCGCAATCAGTTAACGCATATTCAATATTTAATGTTTTATCGATAACGCGTTTATCACTGGCGTTCTGATAAAATTTTATTTCCATAATTTCACCTTTAAAAAACGGCGTGACGCATAAACGCCACGCCGCAAATAAATATTATTTAGGGTGTATCGGGTGTAGGGGTCGCGAGTGCGCCGATCGTGAATATAACGCAATTCTCGGACGGGTCAAAGAAATAACCCATATCAGCCTTATAGAAATAGTTGGTATATTCGCCCTTTTCGTTACGCGCCGATCTGATACGCTGTTCGTCGTATGTCAGACCGATACATTCCTCATCACACAACATACATACGATACCCTCCTGGTTAACGGTGTAACCGTTAGGGGTATGTATGTAAATGCTGTCGCTTTCACGTGCCGCGTTACCTTGCCAGGATACGACAGTATCGTGTTTAGGTATCTTGAGATATTCATCGTGGAAAGTGTCAGCCTCAAGATATGACGCGACGGACGCCTCGAAATCAGCCAGCATTATAACACGCATACGATCAACCGGGGTAAATCTTGCGTAAGATTCTGTATTATACTGTACAGACATTTCGCCCAGACGCTTAATTACCAGGTTAATATAACGGGTAGCGAATTTAGTAAAATCGCTGGAATGGTACGCGGTATCTTTTGTGATAGATGTACCAGCCATAGCGTTATACGCCGCCAAAAGATCGATAGCGGTCAGACCGTTATTTACTTTAGCGTGTATGATCGACATAGCCGCTGCGGTAGCGTATGCAAGATTTGCCATTGATTCGAGCTGTTTATTCATACTATTACGGATAGCGGTAAACACGCCGTCAATGAACGCCGCCATAGCGCTTTCGCCGGTAAACGCCGATTTGAGCGTATTATCGGGAATGGTAACGTCGATTTCCCAGGTAGAAACTTTATTAAACAATTTCTGATTAACGGTAGGTTTAGTTATAACGTACTGATCGACGCTAACACCGGCAGTTAAATTCCACTGGGGATTTTCGACGGCGTCCATAGGTGCTACATAAATTTTCTGAAGAATTGCGCCGAAAGTGAACGCGTCATTAATCAGCGCTTTTACGTTTCCGGAATAAGCACGGTTTGAAATGATCGTGCGCCCGATACGATCGACCAGAACGCCCAGAAACTTGTCTGTACTGGTGGTGGACGACAGTATCTCGTTACCGATACTTACGATACCGGCGGTATCCTTTACAGCGAATGTTTTGCTACCGAGTGATTCTTTTACTACATCATTAAGAATTGCGTATACCTGTGTTACATTCATAGATTATTCCTCGCTTTCGTCTTTTTTGTCGGGGTCGTCGGTATCGTCGGTATCGTCTTTTTCGTCGGTATCGTCGGTATCGTCGTTTTCCTCTTTGATAGTGTTCATTTTATCCGACATTTCGGATAGTTTCGTAATTACGCCGGTGATCTTTTCGCCCACATCGTAAAGTGCTTTGAGCATTTCGGCGCTTTCCTGGTTTACGTCTTTTTCGGGTGCTGGTATGGATTCCGCCAGCCGTTCGATACTTTCCATATTATACCCTCGCTTTCATAAACATATAAAATAGGTGGGTTATCACCCACCTATAAAATATTAAAAGTTATTTATTTTGTCAACACTTTAATGCACGCGTCATAGTCTGAACCGGTCAGATTATCGCTAAAACACATTCGTTCGAAATAACAAAACGCGGTCTTTTCCTGGTCGTTAAACGGGGTAAATCCGACGGTTATCAGATCGCTACGTATATTTAAACCGGTTTCGAATTTATCGACCACAAAACGCTTATTCCTAAATTTTACATCGTTGTAAATATTGCCGGTATACGGCGTAACATACCACAACGGCAAACCGCCCTTTTTATTCTGTAAAAAATACATTCTGAATTTAAAAGATTTACAAACAAATATTAAATCGTGCATTACGATGTAATCTGTAAATTTACCTTGCAAATGTGGGCGCGCCGATACTTGCCACGCGCCGCCGGTTATCATACCGGATTTAGCGCCGAAAAACATTTTGCTGTTATTGCCGCTATTTTCGCAATATTCAACGGTTATTGTAATTATGATCGGTTCGCCGGTTTCCTCGTCGATCTGGTCGGTTTCCACGTGGTACGTGTCGATCGTTCCTTGTTTCTGTTTGGGAATATTTACCAACCCCCAGTCGTTAAAATACGGGCATACACGCGAAATAGTATTACCGATCATATATACATCAACGTGACGACGGCGTGCGACAGTGGAAATAAAATTTTGTAATTTGTTACATTCGTCCGGTAAATAATAATCGCGTGATATAAACTCTTCAAAAATTACAAAATCCACATCGTTGAAATTCTGGCTAACAAAATGCTGTTCACCCATTAGATCGCGGTAATAACCTACGACGGCGACACGCTCATTTTTGCGCGTTTCCTCGTTGTATTTTGCCAGATATATTTTACCGGCGTTAGCTACTACACAATTACACTGTCCACCCGTTATCGCTGTTATAGGCGCGTCCGTGAAATACTGTTCAACGTATGACGCTTTTAATTCCATACCCCAGCGGCGCATTAACATAAATTTATTTTCGTTCGGATTTTTCCACGCCCGTATTAGCGCACGTTCTTTTACGGCGTATGATTTTCCGTTAGATCGTTCGCCCAGTAATATGTGATAGTCAGCCGGTACGCTATCGTTTAAATGTTCCAGTCTGTAATATTTTTGTTTTGCCATATTTTCACCTCTATATATTTTCTATTCCGTGTAACGTTCTAAAATCGTTTTGTGTTTCCTCGAGATACGCGAAATATTCCGGCGTTATTCCCAGTTTGTATTGACACGGCGTTAAACATATTCCCGATTTACCGGTCAGCGTTCCAGGTACGCCGTTTAGGTCGATAACGTCTATATCCGGCTGTTCCTCGCCGTAATACAATAATTTTTTACCGCTGTGATCGTAATCAAATACAAAACCTTTTTTAAAATCGTCCATATCTTTTATAGCCGATACACCCGATTTAGCTACGCCGGATAGTGTTAAATGAAATTCGCCGTTTTCCTCGGTCAGATATTTTTTAGCGCCCAGTGTTTTAAATCTGGTATATCGTCCCTCATATTCGTAACGTCCTAACGGTTTTTGTATTCCGTTTTTCGTCCTGGGTCGCGTCTTTTCATAATCCAGCCCCAGTTTATCAGCGGTACGTTTTAATTTTTCGTCGATACGGACGTTATAACGTTCGAAAATGTCGGCAACGTCACCGAAACATTTAATACTATCGGTATCACAATACACGATACCGCACGCGTAATTAGTTTCTTTAGCGCGCTTTTCGATCTCATACATACAATCGAAAAGATTTTTACGCGCGTACGCTGTTATAAATATTCCCCATACCTGGTTTAAAAATGTGTTACGGTTAGAATTGATTTTATCCAGTTTTTGTTGTGCCGTTTCCCTGGTTAAATGTATCGGTTCATCGAATTGTTTTGTAACCGGGTTATAATTAACGTCGTCCGTGATTAAATTAGTTACGCTCATTCCATAGCACGCGTTAATGTACTGTTTCATCTGTTTGTACAATTCGTCGTATTCCGGTAAACCCTTTAATGCGGTTTTACCCTGGTATAAATCCCAGATATAATTGATAAACTTTTTATCCAGATATCCGGCGAAAAATCCGACCGTTCGTTTGATCTCGTATCTATCCCACGTATAAAAATTTTTGATCGACGCTAAATCGACACTGGTTAACGTGACCGTCAAACGATCGCACGCGCGAACGCGTCCGTTATCAGAACGCATTTTATAAACGTCGCGACATTTACTCGATGATAATATGTTTGATTGCCATTTTGACCGGATATTATAAAATGTTATTTCCGTTACAAATAGACGTTTATCATCTGATAACATTTGATCGATGTCGAAATCGGGCGACATTTCAAACGGTGCGCTAACCGGGTATAATTCCGCTGTTTGCGCCGCCGGGTAACTACTGGCGATGTCGTAACTATCCACATCATATATAATGCGGTTAGCGTATGCGGCGTTTGCGTGAACGTAACCACCCATAAACGCATTTAATAACCATTGTAAAGTTAATACATCGGTCACTAATTGTTTTTGTAGCCACGCCTTAAATTTAAAATCGTCACGGTATAGTTTTTGACACTCGCGTCGTAATTCACCAGTTTGTGTTAACGGTATTTTTTCAACGGTCTTATACTGTTCGCGTTTTTTCTTTATTAATTCATAGACCACTAAACAATCGTATTCACAATACTGTAATTCACGCGGCGTTAATTTTGTTTTGCTATGTCTGATCTGGTTATAATCCAGGTCGCCGGACTTTTTACCGATCGGCAAATTATAATTTTTTTGTAGGCTGTCCAGTTTCATATTTGTTAAGAACAGACTACACCGAAATTCTAAATTATATTCGTCTGATCGCGCCGTTATTATTTTATGATTAGTACGCGCAAATATCTGTAAATCATTAAATAAGTGTTTGAAATGTTGAAACTCAAAAGCGGCGTTATGTATGTAAATAATTTTTCGTCCGAAAAATACTTTTTTCAGAACGGTTAAAAACTCGATAAATTCGTCCCACGTACGACCATATACAACGTAATCATTAATGGAAAATTGCCAGATGTACATATATCCGTACTTTTCCCATTTGTCGTAGTATTCCGGTGGCTGTGTTGTGTCGTATAACATTACCTGGTGCGTTACCGGATTATATAATATACTCGTGGTTTCGATATCGAACGTATAAATATTATTATCATAAAAACGCCCTTTGGATTTTTTTAAATCCGGTATTAAATTGAAATCGGCGTTTTTATAATAAATCATTTATATTTCTGTTCCCACTTTTCTACCACATCAGCGAATTTATCCTGGTAATATTGATCGTCGTTTTCGCTGGCGCTCAAAAATTCGTTTGTCATTTTCTTTAATTGCGACGTACCCAACCCAGCATTAACCGCCGGCGCTATCGTACGTATAGCGGTATCACTACCGAGTGATTCTTTTAAACGTTTCCATTCGGTCGATTTAAAAAAATTATACATAGCGTAATCGATATCCGTAATACCGTAACGTTCATCGAACGTTGAACGGCGTTTAATATCGCTGTCGCCCCATAAATCGCCCTCGCGGTCACGGCGCTGTCGTTCCTCGCGGCGCTGGCGTTCTATTTTCTTTTTTATTTCCGCTTTCGATAAATCCTCATATTCGCCAGAACCGATTATTTCAAGCGCTTTTAAATACTGTTCGTTTAATCGTTTCGGGTCTTTTGCGGCTGTTAATCGCTGTTTGTTTTGTTTCTTTTCACCGCGCTGGATAATAGCTAATGCGTTTTCGTATGCGCTGGACGTTTCCGCAATACCGGATTTTTTAAGACGGTACAATCTTTTATTTACCTGGTAAATCACGCGTAATTTTTCGGACGCGCTAATGTCGCTTATTTTTGCCATATTTGCACCTCGTAAAAAATAGGGCGGCTAACGCGCCGCCCTAAAGTGTTTAGGTTCAGTCTACCGGCGTAAAATTGAAATACGTGCGGTTTCCTTTTTTATTCTGGGTTTCGGTTATGGTAACCGTCAATCCCTCGGTTTTAAACTTTTCCAGGGCGTCGGGGTTATCGTTGATCGCGTGCAACATAGTGGTTAACACGGTAGGAGCGAAAAAGAAATTATTTTCGCTTTCCTTGTACGTAACGATCGCGGTGTCGCCGTTACTGGTTTTCGCAAACGAAAAATCGTTGATCGTGATCGTGTTGTGATTTGCAATCAGATCTTTGATACTGATCTGTTCTTTACCCGACAGATCTATAAAACTCGATTTCGCAAACATTTCAGACCATTTCATAATTTACCTACTTTCCCGGCGTTGTGCCGAATAAAATTACCGCACTATTGCGGAAATCACACCGGCGGATTTGAACCGCCGCCCATACTAAAACGGAATCGAACCGTAACCGCTACCGTGGGTTAATAGCGTAATCACCAGATGTCCGGGGCGCACCTTTTGCGCGTGGGATAAACGTATTATAACACTTTTACCACTTTTATATTATCTGTTCGTTCGTCCCATTTGAACATATACCAGGTGTTTATATCCTCGGTGTATGTAGCTACTACACAGCGCTGTTTACCTATTGATATGACTACGTCGGGCGCGATATATTGAAACTCTAAACCGTGTATAACGCGGCGCTTGTGTATTTTGATATTTGTTAAATCCTGGGGCGTTAACTCAAAACCCAGATTATCGATGTATCGAACGTTGTTATTGTAGTTAAATTCCATTAAATGAATGTTGTATAGTTTCCACGGTTTAATCATTTTTTCACGCTTTCCAGGTACGCGCGTACTACCTTTATACAATCATCGACAGCCATATTGTAATATAAAAATTTTGTATTCTGTTCCGGCGAGATCGGGCGCGTTTCGATATGCAAGTTATCTAAACGTTGTAACATTTTATATTCTCTTGTACCTTTGACCATTTCCGAATTTACTTTCATACGCTATAAACCCCCTTGTATTTTTTATAAAAATCCAGTGCCGATTTTACGGCGTTTTCGTGTTCTATAAATGCGTTATATTCTTTATCGATAAATATTTGTTGATGATCGGCGCGAAAATATTTTTTACCATTTTTATCTGTAAATATATCGCGTATTCCGTCGGTTATTTGCCCGGTATATTCATTTTGTATTCTGGTATATACTCGTACCGACCCGTCAACACGCATTAAATCATACGCCCATATACTCATATTCACACCTCGATTATTATTGTAATGTAATCAGTGACGCCGGTTTTATTCTTATGTATATACATTTCCCAGCCCAACACGTCGCTTTCGTTATCTTTGAAAAAATCTGTACTGGTAAAATAATCTTTTACGATCTCGCCGGTTTCCTTATTAACCAGCCGGCATAAATCCCAAACCACATTACATTTACTAATTAAATCGTGCGTTGTCATATTGTTACCTCGCTTTCGTTGTTGGGTGCTACCTGGCGCACCGTGTAATTATAAGATAGAAAAAATTTTAAAATTTTACCATTGATAAAACGAAAACATATTGTGAACAAATTGTTAACATTCACAATATGTTCATATTTCGTTCACAATTTGTTAAAAATTGGATCGTGGTAG
>JAZPXM010000162.1:0-20962 GCA_045543675.1 Acutalibacteraceae bacterium | reverse complement strand
AGGGGCAGGCGTCTCGACTGCCCGCAAATGACACAAAAACGGGACGATGTGGACATCGTCCCCTGCGAACACGCAATCAATGATACTGCTTTCTCCTCAAGGAGAAGCCTAATACACACCACAAGTGTTACCGTACGTGGTGGTATTGCATCTAACGATTTTTATGAAATAAATAGAAAATAATGGTAATAAAGGGAAAATGATTAGGAATTTTTTGTCAAATCATAGGATATGTCTACTTTAAAAGTTTTTCTGTGCATTGGAAAGAGACGATAAATGACATATAATATAAATGAATAGTGGGAGAGTGGCACTTGCCCATCAATTCAAAAAATTTTTTGAAGGAGAGGTTCTTATGAAGAGTACCATGTCTATGCGCAAACGTATAGGTGCCGCCGGGTTGTGCCTTGCGCTTTTGTGTGGCTTGGTATTTGGTGTGAATTTTTTGCCGATCGACATGAAGGCAACCGCGCAAAATAACACCGAGCCGAGCAAATTCGAGTTCAGTATTACTGACCTCGTGCCGTATGTGAACGGCAAATACACCGACAGCAATCAAAACAAGATGAGCATCCAGGAAGGCGGTCAGCACGCATCTACCGCAAGTGCAAAGGCCATACATGCGGCTGTCAATAATGCTTTTGTAATGTATTACAACCATGAGGATATATATCTGCAAACAACTTCGGGCGCGTACGACTCCTTGCCTGTTGTGGCGAAGACAACGATGGGCGGCTTGTATCTTAACAAATGGTTGGAATCGGTCGTTAACTGGGGCGTTGCCGAGGGTAACCGCAAGTATATGTGTACCATCAACTCGATGGTGCCGCGCGACACGAACGGCGATGAGATCTTCCTCAGAAACTTTGAAACCACCTTTGATTTCCGCTTTATCCATTACGGTGATGCGCTCGGTAGCGGCAACACCGCGAAAGTAAAAGGTTGGAACGCAGCGCTTATCGGTTTCCGTCAAAAGACACCCGGCAAATTTGTAGGTGCTGCAAACACCGTTAACAAGGAGCAGGCAGTTATTTGTATCTCTCCGTGGGGCATCAGCGTGGGCAGCGGCGATGATATCGATGATGCCATGTACGACACCGATGCTATTCTTTTCGATGAGCCTTTGAATAAATATTATGCGACCATCAATGTGAAGGTCGTGAACGGCGATTGTTGGGTCAAGATTACCGACACCGACAACGGCAATGTTATCTTTGATAACGACGGCGAACCTTTTGCAATCGGTTACGACAAAGAAGGTTATATCTCTTACGGCGTCGGCAGTTGCCATAGCGGTATTGCGGATATTTCGCTTTCCCGCCTGGATGACGAAGGTAAACTTATTGATATTGATAATCCGTATAGAATCGACGACGGTTCCGGCGACGACGGAGACGGCGCTATCGATCCCGAAAACACGGTTGTATATGATTTCAGCGACGAAGCACAGTTGGACAATTTCGATGCGTGGTTCTTACCTGAAATAACCACCGCGACCAATGCGGCTATTCACGTAAAGGGTACCTCCAACAACAACTGGCATATCGGCACAGACGGTGCGTTGAGATTTAAGTATAGCAGTCTCATAAAGCCTACCAACACCTTAAAGAGCGGTGTCACCGTCAATGGCGTCAAATGGAAAAACATCAACACAACGGCGGACAGTGCACATTACACCAACGTCGGCGTTGCGGTGCTGAAAACGCGCAAGTATAAAAACTTCATTTTGGAAGTGGATTACACTGCAAGTGCAGGTTGGAGCCAGGTCGGTTTCGGTGCTGGTGCCACCTCCGGCAACGACATTTTTGCGGGCCAGCCAAAAGGCGGTTTTGCTTTCCGTGATGTAGCGTCGAGCGTATATTATGCGGCCTATGACGCGACAGCGAGAACCATTGACGCTTTTAAAGCTTCTGCCAAACAGGAGTTGGGTAGCGCTTCCAAGACCCGCCGTATGCGTCTTATCGTGTCGGATAAAGTGGCTTACGTGTATCTCGGCAAATCTACTACGCCTTTGCGTGTGCAATTACCCCCAAATTATGACGGCGGTTACATCTATTTCGCGGCCAACTCCACTGTCGCTTTCTTCGATAATTTGAAGATCGTTGATTTGGATGCCAAACCCATTAAACTGTCGGGCCTGAATGGCTTCGATAAAGAAATCACGCTTAACCGCGAAAACGGCGATATGTTGTCTCTGCCCGCTTCCGCAAACCTGACCGATGAGAAGGGTATTCGGTACAACCTGCCCATCACCTGGGAAAGCAGGACCTATCGTTCGGGTAAGAGCGGCGATTATGAGTTCACCGCAAAGTTGAATCTCCATAACGTTACGCTGTTGGGCGACAACAAGGTGACCGTACATAACGTGATCGGTAACGACTTTGACGAAGAAAAGACCATTAAGTACTACTTCGATCATGCCAACGACCTGTTGGATTTTGACGCGTATTATTCCAAGAAAAAAATTGACGGCACCTGGACGGCTGCTTCGGGTGAACTTGTCAGAGCGGCACGCGCTTCCGATATGTGGAAGGCAGAAGGCGGCAAGGTTACGGCGTTGTACCGCGGTAAAGACGATTCTGACAATGTCTGGACACCTGCTTTGACTACCGACCACGTTGGCATGATGATTCTGAAAAGACAGAATCTTGTCAACTGCCGTATAGAAATGGATTACGTACATTCGCAGGAAAACTGGTGGTACGTAAATGTGGTCGCCGGTGTGCAGGATCCCACAAAGTACTTTGGCGTTCCCGGTTCCAGCGATATGGAACCCGTCCGTAACGGTGGCGGCGTATCTATCCATCTGGACAAACAAGGTGCGCTGCATATAGAAGGTAGCACGTCGCGTGAGTATCGTTGGACTGTAGGCGACTGGCGAGTAGACGGTTCGGAACAGCTTTTCACAGAGGTGATTGACTCGAAGAAACCCCATCACATTACCGTTACCGTATTGGAAAGCGGCAGTTTGATCGTTCAGGTGGATAATTCTGAACCGATCGCAGCAAACCTGGATTCCCTGGAATCCTACGGCGGATTGGTAGGTTTTTCAGGTTACGGAACGGACGCGATCATCTCCAATTTCCAAATTACGGCATTGGATAAAGATATGAACGAGATTCCGCTTGACGATGCCGCACGCGGTTGGGCTTCCGATGAAGGTCCCAAACTGAACTCCGGATGGAAACCGGAAGAAGATTGGACGTTTGAGTGGGACGACAGATACGTGACGAAGTTTTAAGTGAACACATTATTTTACGGTCGCCCGTGCAGGGCGCGGGCGACCGCCAACGAATAGAAAGGTAGGTGACGTAGTTGATGAAACACAGATTTACGAAACTGTTGGCTATATGCTTGTGCGTAGTAATGCTGGTAAGTACAGTCGCTATGACCGTGTCGGCGGGCAGTTTGAACGGCATATACAACAAAGACAGCGCAAAGTTTCCTGTTGTTCGCGACTACAAATGGGTAACCTTGACGGATGTTGTTAATACACAGCAGACCGCCGAATATTTCATCATTACGGCAAAAGCCGGAGAAAATACGGAAAAGCTTTTCATTTCCTTCCCCGCTGAGGGAGGTTTCCGCATACAGTCTTTGCATGACGCAGAGATAGCGGCGGGTCAGACCGTGCCTTCTGAACCTGTGGGCGGTCTGTGGGAGCCGTCTTCCGTAAAAACAATTGACTACAAGACATCGGCAAGCGGTGCGGTGGTTATGACCGGTACCGACGGTACGGTATTGACCTACGAGCAGTCCGGCAAAGCGTTCAAGCTGTGGATCTGCGAAGAAGGCGGTAAGCGTATCAACTATATCGGCAGCGGCCAGATATCGTATGCGTACAGCACCTTAAAAAAGGGTTTGGTAGTGCGTACGGCTGTCGAAATACCTTTGGTAGCTAAAGAAGCCATTCTGATGGGTAGCGAAACGGCTAATAATACGAATCAGGTTGGCGATTCCCTTTCTTTGACCGTAACCGATACGTGGGGCAACAGTGACTATATGTATATGGTCAACCCGTTGTATCACAGTAACCGCGGCTACTCTATATGGTTTAATATGCCGTATATGGGTAATCACGATTGCGGCGAAGATAACCCCGACAGAATGACCGTGACATTTGATTCGGTGGACACTTCCATTAAAATGGATATCCGCGTTTGGGCGGGTACGCCGCAGGAAAACCTGAGAAAATACACGAAAATTACGGGTACGAGCGGTGTTTCCCCGACATGGACCTACAGTTATTGGGCAGGCGCTTCCAATACTGTTTGGAGCAATGAATATAACCAGCATTATTTGACTTATGACCCGTATACAAACGTAACGACCTTTTTGGATGAACTGTATGAAAACTACGGTTTCTATCCCAAATCGATCTATATCGAGCATCATGGCGAAAATACGCGTATACTGAATTACCTCAACAAACGCGGTATCCGCGCATTGGACTGGTTCCATCCGTCCGGTACGGCTTCGACCTATTTGCCCGGCGTAAGTAAGTATCCCACCTTTGATGCAAACGGCAATATGACTTCCTACGGTCACCCGTTCCCCTGGAATACCGATCTTCTCAGACAGAAGGGTATATACACCTTATCTGAAAATATGAGTTATATCGACTTCTCTAACCCGAATGCGTTGCCGATGGTAAAAGGCATCCTTCAAGAGCAGCTCGGTATGGGTATCAAAGGCTTTATGTTGGACTTCGGTGAATGGTCCAACACGCACGGCACCTATTTCACCGGAATGACCGCTGCAGGTGAGATGCACAACCTGATAGCATACTATTATGCTAAGACGCTGAATGCGGTCTTTACCGAAGAGCACGGCAACGATTACGTGCTGTTCCAGCGCTCCGGTACCCCCGGTACGCAGCAGTTCGTCGGCAACTTCCTCGGTGACCCGCCCGGCAATATAGCAGGTTATTTGAGAACCGTCTATATGATGATCGGTCTCGGTGCGGGCGGTTGGAATATGTATGGCGGCGATTTAGGTATGCATTCCTACTATCCGTCCAGTGATGTGTGGAACCGTTCGGTGCCGCTGGGCGTATTTTCTCCCTATATGCGCCAACACGGTCAGTACAGAAAACTGGCAACTGCTGACTTTGATGCTTTGGCGAAAAAATCTTTCGGTAACTACTACTATTTCCGCGAAAATATTGTTCCGACTGTTGAAAGCGCGGCTATCGATGCGAATAAGACCTCTAACCCCATTATTAAGGGTATGATGATGGCATATCCGTATCAGTTGCCGTTGGCAAACGCGACCAACCAGTATATGTTCTGCGATGACTTCCTGGTTTGCGCTGTGACCCAGGCAAACATCCATTACCAGCAGGTGGCTCTGCCCAAGGGTTCTACCTGGTATGACCTCTACTCCTACAAGGCGTACGACGGCGGACAGATCATGGATGCGGAAGCACCTGCAGGCACCTTGCCCGTATTTGTCAAGGGCGGCGCTGTAAAAGCAATCAATCTGCCCGAAAATATGAAACTGGGCGAGAAGATATTTGATAATTCCGGTGACGAATATCAAGCGATTCCCGCACTGTTGGTGACTGCGCCTGATCGTGAACGTAAGAATACTATCTATGTGAAAGACGGCGAATCCACGGATTATCAAACGTATGACTCTCATACAGAGGTGTATACCAGCACGCCCGGTGAAAACTCCACCTTCACCATTACCAACGAAGAGGGTTCTCCCCGCGAGATCCTGTTGGCGCTTGGCGTGACCGCGGCTACTGTAGAAGTAGACGGTGTTGCACTTGATTATCTGGACCATACGCCGAACTATATGGATTATGAATGCGGTTACACGGTAGACCGTCAGGGTATGACCACCATCTTCTGCGAAGAAGGCTGGAAAGAGATTACCATTACCAAGGGCGATGCGCAATATGTACCTCTTCAACTGCATTCCGAGAACGTATCGGCGGATTCTCCCGTGAATTTGCTGATGGACGGCGATGCGAAAACCAATTACACGTTGCCGCAGGGCAAAGCCAGCCTTCTCACCGTAGCGTTGGATGAGCTTACTGCCATCGACCGTGTGGTTATAAAATGGACCACTGCTTTCTATGCGGATTACGACGTTGAGTATTCTGACGATGGCGAAAACTGGCACGTTTTGCCTACGGAAGATGATTATACCGTCGTAAACGGTTGCGGTTCCATTGACGTTATTGATTTTGATGAAGTCGAAGCGGAATATCTCCGTTTTGTACCTATGAAACTGGGCGATGCGCAAGGTATGCCTGCCATTTATGAAATGGAAGTCTATGCTCCCAGCGATCTCGAAGGTATGATCGTGTTGCCGCCCGAAGAAGATACCAATGACAGTATCGGCGAAGAAACGGATGATTGGACCGACGAGGAATGGGAAGAATGGGAAGAAATCATCATCGAAGAGGAAGTTGAGGATGCAGAGGATGCAGAGGATGCAGAGGATGCCGATACCGACACGGATGGTAAAGGCGGAAAGAAAAAACCGCAAAAAGGTATCCGCGTGATAACCTATTTCCCGTGGTGGGCGATTCTGCTGATCGTGCTTGGCGGTTTGGTAGTAGTAGGCGGTATTCTGCTGTTTATTCTTCTGAAACGCAAGAAGAAACAAGCTTTGGAGGCTGTGTCCGAAGCGGCAGATGAGGCTGCGGTAGATTTCCCTGAAGTTTAATATGTTTTGTATGCACGGTGAAAGGATAGTGTGATTTTATGTGTGGATATGAACATTTAGAAAATCAATTATCCGGTGGCTGGAATAAGAAAAGTGCAAAATTCCCGACGGTAGGCGACTGCCGTTGGGAAACGCTCACCGAAGTTATCGGCACCCGACAAACAGACACATATTTTATCATTACCGCAAAGGCGGGGGCGCAGACAGAGGAATTCTTTGTTTCCTTTCCCGCTGAGGGCGGACTCCGGCTGCAATGCTTGCATGGGTCGGAAAAAGCGGCAGGACAGACGGTACCGTCTGTCCCTGCGGCAGGGCTCTTTGAACCGAGTTCTTTGAAAACTATTTCGTATCAAACTGCTGTTGACGGTACAGTCATGATGACGGCGGCTGATGGTACGGTAATCTGTTATGAGGAAACCGCACAGCAGTTTACACTTTGGATCTGCGATGCGGACGGCAAACGTATCGTGCCAATCGGCAGCAGACAGATCGTTTTTGCATACGGCGTTGAAACAGACGGCTTGGTGGTGCATACGGTTATTGAAATGCCGCTTGCCGAAAAAGAAGCTATCGTTATGGGTAGTCAGACAGCAAATACGGTTAACCAGGTGGGGGATTCTCTCCTGCTGACCGTTATTGATACGTGGGGTAACGGCGATTATATGTATATGGTCAATCCGTTATACCACAGCAATCGCGGGTATTCCATGTGGTGTAATATGCCGTATATGGGTGTGCAGGATTGCGGCGAAAGTGATCCTACAAAGATGATTCTTCGCTTTGATTCCACCGATACATCCATTAAGATGGATATCCGTTTTTGGGCGGGTACACCGCTTGAAAATCTGAAAAAGTACACCGACGTTACAGGCAGAAGCGGTGTTTCCCCGACATGGAGTTACAGTTATTGGTCGGGCGCTTGTGATATCGCTTGGCGTAACGTGGTAAACCGTAATCCGATTCGTTCGGATGAACCTTACGAAAACGTCGTTGCGATGCTGGAAGAATACCATGATACCTACGGTTTTTATCCGAAAGTATTGGGAATTGAGCATCACGGCGAAAACATGAAAATTCTGGATTATCTCGCGGAACGCGGTATTCGTCCGTTTGACTGGTTCCATCCTTCAGATTGCGACGAGAAGTGGTCCAAACAAGTGTTGGCAGATAAACCGCGCTTCCCCACGCTGGATGAAAACGGCAAGGCGATAACGCCTGGTTATCCGTTTGCGTTTGAAGTGGACGAAAACGGAGAATGCAGTTTCCCCGACGGCTGGAGATATTTTGATTTTTCCAATCCGTATGCGTATGATGTTGTCAAGGCATTGATGGATGAGCAACACGGGTATGGTGTTAACGGCTTCATGACCGATTTCGGTGAATGGTCTAATACCCGCGGCACCTATTTTAACGGCTTGACTGCTACGGGTGAGATGCATAACCTGATGGCGTATTACTACGCCAAAACGTTGCACGACGTGCATCGTGACCGCTTCGGCGGTGACTACGTGATCTATCAGCGTTCCGGTACCCCCGGTACGCAGAAATTTACGGGCAACTTCCTTGGCGACCCGCAAGCAAACTGGCGCGGCTATATGCATATGGTGCATATGATGATTGGTTTGGGCGCGGGCGGTTGGAACTTGTATGGCGGTGATCTTGCCTGCCATGCGTTTATTCCCAGTAATGATTTATGGAATCGCGCGGTGCCGTTGGGCGTATTTTCGCCGTATTTCCGCAAGCACGGTCAATCGCTGAAATTTCCCGCGAGCGACTATGATGCATTGGCAAGGAAATCTTTCGGCGGGTACTACTATTTTCGTGAAAATATCGTGCCGACTATTGAAAGTGCGGCTATCAAAGCAAACAAAACGGCCGATCCCATTGTAAAGGGTATGATGATCGCGTATCCCAAACAGCTTCCGCTGGCGGATATAGACAATCAATACCTTTTCTGCGACGACTTCCTTGTTTGTGCTGTTACGAAAGAAAACGTCTGCTTCCAGCAGGTAGCTTTACCCAAAGGTTCTGCTTGGTATGATGTATATTCCTATAAAGCATATCGCGGCGGGCAGGTTATGTATGCAGAAGCTCCTGCCGGAACGTTACCCGTATTTTTGAGGGGCGGTGCCGTTAAGGCAATTCATCTGCCTTCCGATATGAAATTGGGTACTAAGATGTTTGATGATTCGCACGATGGATACCAAGCAATACCCGCTTTATTGGTAACAGCTCCCGACAGGGCATGTGATGTTACTATTTATGTGAAAGACGGCGAGTCCACCGATTATCAGACGTATGATTCGCATACAGAAACCTATGTCAGCAAACCGACGGGAGATAACACCTTTAGCATTGCAAATAAGGACGGTTCATCCCGCGAAATTCTGCTGGCACTGGGCGTAACGGCTGCTGCTGTCAAGGTGGATGGCGCCCCGCTTACGTATTTGGCTCACACTCCCGATTATGCAAAGAAAGAGTACGGCTACACCGTTGACCGTCGTGGTATGACCACCATCTATGTGAAAGCAGGCTGGAAAGAGATCACCGTTACACAGGGTGATGCAGCGTATGTGCCGTACAAACTCACAGCGGTGTCACACGACGCTTGCGCGATGCTGGATGGCAAAGCGGAAACACAATTTGTTCTGCCGCAGGATGGCGCGCCTGTTACGGTGGCGTTAGAAAATGCTGCGAAGATAGGCAGAGTGGTTGTGAAGTGGACAACGGGCTTTTATGCAGCGTATGATATCGCATATTCGTTAGACGGAGAGCAATGGACCGTCTTGCCCACAGAAGGTGAGCATACGGTCGTTGACGGAGCCGGCTCGATAGATGTGATAGATTTTGCGACAGTGGATGCCGCGTACCTTCGTATACAGCCTGTGCAGATCGGGGATAACGATATCCCGCCTGCTATATATGGCTTTGAGGTATATGCGCCTGCGTGTTTTGCACCGTTAGAACCTTTGAGCAGTACAGCGAAAAAGGATGACAACGGGAATGCGTCAGATAACTGGACAGAATCCGAGTGGAATACTTGGAACAGATAGAAGAAAGTGATGCGAATATGGCTTATAGAAATGAACATCCTAAGCCGCAATTTGAACGCGCCACATGGGAATGTCTGAACGGCAAATGGGATTTTGAATTCGACCATGGTGACAGCGGCGAAGAGCGGAAGATGCAGGAAAAAGACGCGGTATATACGCGCACAATAGAGGTGCCGTTTTGTCCGCAAAGTACACTGTCCGGCATCGGTGAAACTGATTTTATGCGTGCAGTATGGTATCGGCGGGTGTTTACTCTCTCTCCGGAACAGTTGGCAGGCAGAGTGGTTTTGCACTTTGGTGCGGTAGATTATATGGCGACCGTGTATGTCAACGGCAAAAAATGCGGCACCCATAAAGGCGGATACGTTTCTTTCTCGATGGATATCACGGATTTTGTCACGACGGGCGACAACCTTTTGGTGGTCAGAGCGCAGGATGACGAACGGAACCGAATGATTCCAACGGGCAAGCAATGCCAGAAATATCATTCTTATGCGTGCGAATATACCCGTACCACCGGCATTTGGCAGACGGTGTGGCTGGAATTTTTACCGCAGACCCATATTGTGAAGGCGAAGTATTATCCCGATGTTACGACTGCATCGTTTACGGTTCAGTTAACCTTGCAAGGACAGGCAAAACTGATGGTAGCCACCTCATTTGATGGTGTCTCTACCGGTGCGGCGGTGATTCCGGATGCCAGAGGACAGGTTACTGTGACGATACCGTTGCGTGAAACGCACCTCTGGGAAGTGGGTAAAGGCGGCCTGTATGACCTGACGTTTATCTTCGGCGAT
Source organism: Acutalibacteraceae bacterium (assembly GCA_045543675.1). Taxonomy (GTDB): domain Bacteria; phylum Bacillota; class Clostridia; order Oscillospirales; family Acutalibacteraceae; genus URNF01. The sequence goes on along the minus strand of JAZPXM010000162.1, from coordinate 10,431 downwards.
GATGTGGTGCGCAGTTATTTCGGTTTGCGCAGTATTGAATATACCGATTTTAAGTTCCTTTTGAATGGACAATCGGTGTTTCAGCGCCTGATACTTGACCAAGGCTTTTATCCTGACGGGATTTATACAGCACCTTCCGATGCGGAATTGCTTGCTGACATTGAACGCTCTATGGCGATGGGCTTTAACGGTGCACGGCTACATGAAAAGGTGTTTGAAGAGCGGTTTTTATATCACTGTGACCGCAAAGGCTATCTTGTGTGGGGCGAATATCCCAACTGGGGATTGGACCATACCTATGAGGAAGCCATTTACGGTATTCTGCCTGAATGGTTGGAAGAAGTTGACCGCGATTTCAATCACCCTGCAATTGTTGGCTGGTGTCCGTTTAATGAAACTTGGGATCAAAAAGGCAGACAGCAGTTTGATGATCTGATCGCACTGGTATATTATGCGACAAAAGCTGCCGATTCTACGCGCCCGTGTATCGATGTCAGTGGTAATTTCCACGTGGTAACCGATATCTATGATGTGCATAGTTATGCGCAGGATCCTGTAGAATTTGCAAGTTTTTATGAAAAGATGGATGAAGGCATCGTCATTGATATTGAAGCAGCACGTAAAAGGCAGTCTTGGGACGGCAAACAGTGCTTCTTTGTCAGTGAATACGGTGGCATCCAATGGTCTGATAAAGGCGGTTGGGGATATGGAAATGCGCCTGCGACTGCCGAGGAATTCCTTACGCGACTCAAGGGGCTGACCGACGTACTGATGGATAACGAGCGTATGTTTGGTTTATGCTACACCCAGCTTACAGACGTGGAGCAGGAACAAAACGGCTTGTATACCTATGACAGACACCCCAAATTTGACCCTACGCTTATTTATCCGATTCTCGCCCGTAAAGCGGCGATTGAGGATTAAGTAATATAAAAAAGGAGGAAACAACATGAAAAAACTATTGGCTCTTCTGTTGGCAATTCTGGTCTTTTCCACTCTTCTGGTGGGTTGTTCCCGTACCGAAGAATTTCTGCTGAGCGGTAGCTTGGAAGAAGACGAAGAAAACGGGGAAGACAACCAGCCGGTGGTGACGGATGCTGACGGAAAAACGAAAGTGGTGACGGTAAAACGCACCAGAACCACAGGTAGAACAGAGGCAGACAAAACGCTTTACACTAAGAGGACCGGCAAGGTTACCCGTACCAGACCGGCCGGCGATAAGGCGTTGACGTTCACGCCCATTGCAGATGCGGGTGCGAATTACGATGTAAAGGGCGACGTGACGATTGCTATTAACTCCGGTCGTCCGGCCGACAACGAGGCAATGTTCGACGTAATGCTCCAGCTGTACCCCAAAATCAATTTCAAATTCGAATACTGGACCATCCAAGGTGAAGGCGACAACGAAATTGACTATTTGTCCAGAACGATGGCAGTAGGCACCACCGCTGATATTATTTGGGACGGTTCTTCCTGCCTGCCGATGTCTATTAAAAGCGGCTGGGTGTATCCTATCACCGATTTAGTAGCAAAGGACCCGGAAGCTAAAAACTTTTCGGCTAACCTGAAAAAAGACTATACTTTCTGCGGTGAACTGTGGGCGGCACCGCATCAGGCAACTTTCAACACCATGTGCTTTAATATGGACCTTATGGAAAAACTCGGTCTTAAAATGCCCGGTTTGAAATGGTCTTTGGAAGAACTGGAAGCATTGCTCAGAGAGTCTACCACCGGTTTCTCTCAAGGCTTGTGCGTCGGTATGGAAGACTTGTTTGAAATTGACGATATCGCCACTTTCTATTATGCAAACTCTACTTCTTCAAGCGCTAATTACGGTGACCACGGCTACAATTATGCGACCAAGAAACACGATGCTGAGCCCTACGTAAAATCGTTGAAATTTTTCCGCCACTTGAGAGAAAGTTACAACGGTGCCGAAGGCTGGTATGCGGCAACGCAACAGACGGAGGCAGGTAACCTGCTTACGCAGAAGCTGGGTATCGGCTCCTATGGTAACGCTTGGGAAAACGGCAAGGCATTGATGGAATTTGCAAATACCACTTGGGTTGCAGAAGGTTCTCTCGGTATTAACTTGCCTTTTGAAATGGTACAGTGGACTACACCGACTACCAACAACAACATGATGTATCACGTTGACCACTGTTTCATCACTTCCAACGTCAAGAAAGAAAACCTTGAAGCAGTTTTCCAGGCGTTGCGGTTTATGACCTATTCCACCAACGGTAACCTCGCACGCTTGACCGTGTATGAGGATTCTCAGAAAGGTAAATACAGCCTTAACAGTAAAGTTTTCTATCCCACCAGCACCAGTACGGCGGTTGTGGATAAATTCAATAAACTGTCTGTTACTAACGATGTAGATGTATACATGGTTAAAAATATCCCCCATTCTCGCCGTATCGATACCTTCAAACTGGTTCCTTGGTTCAAGGATTCACAGTCTTGGTTACAGCAGGCAATGAACGATATGACCGACGGTCTGGATCAGGGCGACGGTATGCGCGAAGCCGTGGCTAAAGCGAACGGCAAAGCTGCAGAAGATTGGGCTGAGTTTGAAAAGAAGACGAAGGAAATTTTGGCACAGTTTAAATAAGTGATATACATTTATTTTGCTGCTCTACTCTCTCTTTTTTGGGAATGTCTCCGCGTTCTTTCGAGACGCGGGGGCATTCTTACTTGAAATAATTAAAAAAGCAAAGGCACAACGTTGTTGTGCCTTTGCTTTTTTGTAGGTGTATTCTGTTATTTGTTTGTATTGTTTATCTGTCGCGCCGGATAGATAGCAGATATATTATTGGATTGTTGCAATGGGTGAACCCAGAAAGGAACGTTGGCAAGTTTTTGCCGTACGACGTTGGGCGTAATACCGTAAATGGAACGGAATTGACGAATGAAATGGGAAGTGTTGTTGTATCCAAGGCGCTTTGCAATAGCGTTTACCGGTTCATTGGTTTGCTGCAATGCAATATATGCCATATTACAACGCAATGAGATAAGATCATCCATAGGTGACTTACCAAACAGTTGGCGGTACATAGCGTGGAAATGAGAAACACTCATATCCAGACGCTCTGCCATTTTTTCTACAGTCCAATGTTCGCCGCAATGGGTGAATATATGGGTGCGTAACGCCAAGAAATTTTTCCTTTGGTTATGTTCGGGGACGACCAATCGTTCGCAATTTGAACTGCGGATCAGTTTGTAGAACAATTCTGTGGTTTTAAGATGGATAAGGGCGTGATGGTGCTTGTTGCAAGAAAAGAATTCAATTGATAGCTCCCGCACGATGGCACTGATGATAGAATGATCGGTGGGGTAATAGATGGTATCACACAAAAGACCTTTCGGCAAAGGTTCCACTAAGGAAAAATGAAACCAATCGTGTACGAGATCCTGTTGGCATTTAAAATATTGTTTGGTACCGGGAGCAAAAAGGATGCAGGCGTGCGGACGGGTGACGACAATTTGATTGTTTATAAGGAGTTCCACGCTGTCAAAGAAATGCAAGAAAGTATAACCGATATACCCTTGTTCGCGGTTGATACAAAAAGGTGCTTTTTCAGGTTGCGCATGACCGATAGAGTGAATATGAACCATAGTTGTCACCTTGGACTTCCATTTTGGGGAGCGTTGCCGCCCGCTTTGCGATACGCGGTGGGACTAACGCCGAAGCACTGTTGAAATTGACGCGAAAAATAGGCAGTATTGTTGAATCCAACCATTTCAGCAATCGCAGACACAGATTTATCTGTGCTGAGTAGTTCGTATGCCGCTGTGTGCATTCTTGTGGCAAGAAGGTCCTCTTTGGGAGTTTTCCCAAACAAAGTACGGTAGATAGAGTGAAAACGCGACATACTGAGATACGTTTTTTGAGCCCAATGGGTCAAATTTATCGGTTCCGCAAGGTTTGATAAAAGTTCATTGCGGAAGTTTTGAAAAACAAGGCGGGTCTGATGGTCAATTGAGGTGGGAATGTGAGATTCGTTGGCACGTGAGAGCTTGATCAATAATTCTTGGAGTTTAAGATCAATGATAATATCGCGGTACATTTTTCGCGCATAAAACTCTCTTTCCATTTCTCCGATAATGCCGGTGATAGATTTATAGTCTGCAGGATAAAAAAGCGTGTCGCAGGGCAGATCGGCAGGAAGAGGTTCATCGGTAGAAAAAAAGAACCAATCGTACAATATGGTTGCCGTGGACGTACAACGGCAATTGCTACTCGGTGTAAACAAAATGCATGCATGTGGGTCGGTTGTAATCAGCTGACCGTTTAAAAGAAGATCCACGCTGTCATAGAGGTGTAGAAAGGCGTAGGCGGGAATATCCTGAGAGTGCATTATGGAAATTTCATTTTGTTCCGGCCAAGAATGGCGGACTGCAAAAAGTTCGTACAATGTGATATCCCTCCTTTTTTTGTTTTCTTTAATTATAAAAGCAAAAGAGGGGAAAGTCAACTAAAAATTGCACTTTCCTATGATAGAAAAGTGCAATTTTTAAAAGCAGAAGGAAGAAAATGATGCAGAAAAAAGGGAATACTGCAAAAAATTATGCGATTTTGTTGTGAACGGTCAAAATTTTTTCGGCCTATTTCTTTTTCTGAGAGAATACGGTAAAACACATATATACATTGCAATGGAAATGCGTATGGTGATTGGCGGATGCGGGATTCCTCGCATTTTGCAAGGCGTAGTTTTTATATGCAATACCATCCACTATAAAAATTGAAGGGGCGAGAAAAGTATGATACAACTTATGTGTTCGCGTCTGACCATTCTATTCCCAATTCGGTGTCGTTCCAGAATATGATCGAAATAGCTCGACTTGCACACGAATTAGGAAAGTACTGATTTTGAAATGTAGGTCCAGTCGGCGCGGAAAGGTTTTGTGACAGCATAGGTCCAAAGCGGTTTTCCGCTGTATTCCCCTTCGTTCGCCGACCTATCATCAGGAGGATATAAAATGAGAGTTTTGGTGATCTTGGTAGACGGCATGCGACCGGATGCGCTGGCAAATATTGAAACAGCCCGAGAAATATTGCAAGATGCTGCATACACAATGACGGCTCAAACGGTTATGCCAACTGTGACATTGCCATGCCATATGTCGCTGTTTCATAGCGTGGATCCGTCCAGACACGGCACAACAACCAATGTATTTGCACCGCAGGTGAGACCGGTTAAGGGTTTATGCGAGAAACTTTTGGAAGACAATAAAAAGAGCGCATTCTTTTATAACTGGGAAGAACTGCGTGACCTTACCAGACCGAATTCGCTGACATTTTCTTATTTTTGCAAAGGTCGCGATATCGGCTATGATAAGGCAAACGATATTGTTTCGTCAGCTGCGATACAGTATCTGCAAGAAAACTATGTTGATTTTGCTTTCTTATATTTAGGGTATACCGATGCTGCCGGGCATAATTATGGCTGGATGAGCGAAGCATATATGGAAGCAATGGAAAACAGTTGGAAAAATATCAAGATGATTATAAACTCTTTGCCGAAAGACTATACGGTTATCATTACGGCAGATCACGGTGGGCACGACCGAACGCACGGAACGGATATGCCGGAAGATATGACCATTCCCATCTTCATTAAAGGTGAAAATATTGCGCCCGGAAAGGAATTGTACAACGCAAGCATAAAAGACATTGCTCCGACAGTCACCAAACTATTGGATGTCGCCCCCGACAGCGAGTGGGAGGGAACCAGTCTTTTGTAACCTGCCGTGAGCCTCGGCGCACATTTTGCCTGCGGCAAAAATCGGGAAAATCGCACCTAAGACGGATTATATAGGTCAGCGGTTCGATGACTCAACTAAATCAAAAAAAGAAACAGACACCGTTTCGGTGTCTGTTTCTTTTTGGTGGAGATAAGTGGACATCTGCAAAGCAGATGTCCCTGCACTTTCGCGCACGCTTACACCGTCGCGTGCGTTTTGCCTACGGCAAAATACCGAAAGTTGCACCTAAAACGGATTATATGTCAGCGGTTCGATCCCGCCAACACCACCGCACAAAAAAGAACAGACGGTATGTTGACCGTCTGTTTCTTTTTGGTGGAGATAAGCGGGATCGAACCGCTGACCTCTTGAATGCCATTGAATCGCAAAAAGCAAAAATGTTGTTTTTTGCGTATTTTTTCGTGTTATAGTGTCTTTTTTGTCCAATTTATGCTTTTTTGAGTCCGTTCTGTACAAGTATTTCATCGTAATTACGGCAAAATTACGGCACAAAAAGTTGCGCCAAAAACGTAAAAGTTGCGTACGAACTAAAGAAAGGAAAGAAAACGATGAAATACTTGTCTGTAACCGAAGTTGCTGAAAAATGGGGTGTATCGCCTACAATGGTGCGTCGCTATTGTGTGGAAAAAAGAATACTTGATGCTAAACAAGAGGAAGGCGTATGGCTTATCCCGTTGGATGCAGCCAAACCGGGGCGCAAACCTAAAACGAAGGCGGAACAACCTGCGCTTACTGCTTTTGCAAAGCGCATTGTTTATCAGCGTAATAAGAATAACCATTTCGGCATTTACGAATATATCCAAGTGAACTTGACCTATTCTTCCAATCGTATGGCGAGCAATCGCTTGACAAGGGGAGAGGTGGAGGAGATTTATCGCACCAATAAGATTACAAGCTCTTTTGAACCGGTAAAGGTGGATGATATCATTGAAACTATCAACCATTTTGCCGCCGTTCGATATGTTGTTGACCATATTATGACGCCGCTGTCCCAAAGTTTTATTAAGAAACTACACTATATTCTCACATATGGCACCTATGCCGACCGCAAAGAAAAAATCTCCTCCGACGAGTACCGCATCTGTGCATCAGATATCGGTGTGCCGCCAAAGGAGATTCATACGGCATTGGTTACGCTTATTAAAGATTATGAGAACGATTCGGTGGATATGGAACGTGTCTTGGATTTTCACGTTCACTTCGAACAGATTCACCCTTTTGAAGATTATAACGGTCGTGTCGGTCGGCTGATCATGCTGAAGGAATGCCTTCGTCACGGTGTTACACCGTTTATTATTGATGACAAACGACGTTCCCGATACTTTCGTGGCATCCAGCAATGGCACGACGACAGTCACGAACTGACGGATGTGGCAATGGAAGCCCAAGACCGTTTCGAAGCTCAAATCGAACTGTTGAAACTGTGTGCTGTAGATCGGTTGCATCCACTTGCTAATTATAAGAAGAATTGAGTTTTGGGATAAGGAACCTATACATCAATAACTTGGTTTTTTGATACTCTTAAACTTGCCTTCACTAATGCCTAAAGTTGACAAGATATTCAAGATACTGTAAGACTTGACTAGAAAAGAAGACGAGGCAGAGTTTTTAAAAAAGAAAAAGGCTTACAGCAAAGCAGTAAGCCTTTTCTCGCGTTTGTTGCATTTTTTGTCTTGAAGACATAGTTGAGAACCGGATCATGCGAAACCTTGTGAGGACCTCTGTTCAATATTCTCTCAACTGAATTTGAACTTCACAGGCTATAGGGAGTACATAAATGTGTACTCTCTACATTTTATTATACGCATTTTTTTTAAAAAGTAAACTGTTTTTTTGCACAAAAAACAATGAAAAACAACAGTAATCTTTGGAAGCGAACAAAAAAGAGTGCTTTCATGCTTTAATCTGTGCTGTCGGGCGTTTTAGTTAAATCTTGGAGAACATTGGTATTGCTATTATCCTATGACGGACAAATACCCCGGTAATCAGCATACCAAGTATCACCATTTGGATGCGGTGGATCATATGGGTGCTCTTGCAGTTATGAACAATTACTCTACTGTTTTTAATCCGATTGATGCAGCGTGGCTTAAGCGCTATGCGGGATTCCGTCGCAATATTGCAAGATATAAGTTTTACTCTGATATTAGAAAATCCGATTACTTTGACGCAGAAACATTGGAAAAAGCAAAAGCGAATCCCTTCGAAAAGCATATCGTACAAAAAGGGGAAGGGGAATATGTTTTCGTAGAAAAACAGTATCAAACTAAGCGGTTGTACGATATAATGGACGAACAGCGTAATACAGCCACCTTTATCAATCCGTTTGGTGAGCAAACGCCGTTTATTCGCTTGGAAGCGGATATGTCTACTTTAGGAGTAGATGCTTTCGAGTTTGTTGCACTGGATGAAACAAGACCTGTAGCAGAACAGGCGCAGAAATATCCGTTTGGTCGTGAAGTGGACTTACGGAAGAATATGGCCATGACCGTTCGCGTTAAAGGGAATGGCAAAAAAGGCGCAGTGGCTTTGAAGCTTAGTTGTGCTTCTCAGAGCGAGTTTGGTTACGGCGTTTATGTTATTGATACGGATTTCGAAGGATGGAGAGATTTCATTCTTTTGGAAGCAGATAATGGCGATCGCTTAGATCTCCCGTTTGAAAAAGATTCCAATCGCTTTGGTATCTATCGTTCCGGCTTGAATATGGACCGAATCAACTTGGCTGAAGTGATGGTGGCGGGTGATGTGGAAGATGTATATATGACGAGCATTAATGCTTGCCGTCAAATATACAATGTTGTCAAGAACCCGACCATTTCGATTGGGGAACAGTCTCTTATGTTTGAATGCGAACTGATGAGTACGGATTTCATTGAATGGGACGGTAAAGAGGCCAAGGTTATTGACCGTTATGGTAATGAAAAAGGTGTTTGGTGTACAGAGGGGGCTTTGGTTGTCCCGGAAGGACAATTTGAAGCAACGTTAATTGCGGCAGATTCGCTGAATGGTTGTCCGATAAATATGCATCTGATATTTGGTTTGACCGGCAAGGAAATTGTTTGATAAAGATACGAGGGATGCGGTGTTTATAGACTTGGCATAGATTTGGGTGGAACCAATATTGTGGCAGGTGTGGTTGATGAAAATTTTCGTATACTTGGACGTGCTACCACAAAGACAAACGCTCCGCGTGCGGCAAGTGAAATTGCTGACGACATGGCGAAGGTCACATTGGAAGCGATAAGGAAAGCGGGGCTTGACCTTACATTGTTTGAAGCGTATTTAAAAGGTTTCCTGGAAGGTTGCGGCGGTTTGCTTACCGAAGGCGAAATTATGCTGTTGCCCGAAGGTGCAAAAATGATGACAATAGAGTGCGGTATGCGCTTTTTGGAAGACTATTTGCGCGGTGACGTGTATTTCAAGACGAAATACGCTGAGCATAACCTTGTGCGTTGCCGCACGCAGTTTAAGTTAGTTGAAGAGATGGAAAAACATTGGGACGATATGAAAGCTATCGTCAAGAAATATTTGTAAGAAAAGAACGAGTTGCACATATCGCAACTCGTTCTTTTTTTACTGGATGTGTATTGACAATAAGTCGACTGATATGTTAAGATTAAGGGGATGAAATACTGTGATGGGGAGATAGGGGGAAGGATAATTACGGCACAATTACGGCAGAAAAGTTGCACCTAAAAAGTAAAAGTTTTGCACAAAAGAAAAAATCCTCGAAAACATAGTGTTTTCAAGGATTTTCCTTACCTAGCGAACCTAGTTTGGTGGAGATAAGCGGGATCGAACCGCTGACCTCTTGAATGCCATTCAAGCGCTCTCCCAGCTGAGCTATACCCCCATATATGTGTTTTGCAACGACATATAATTTAGCATAATTTTTCACATCTGTCAATAGAAAATTCATAAAAAGTCGTGCGTTTGGGCGGCTACCTTTGAAAAAACGGAAAAATGTGCGAAATTGCTGGACATTTGCGAAAAAAAGCAGTATACTACCCTTGTTTACAGGCGTTAGCAGGGGACCTCTCTGCGTTGTGACGCCATTTCGTGCCCGTGTTTTACCCGTCGCAGGACGCAGGAGCGGGCATCCTTTGGAAGGGGCTTTTTATATGGAACGATGGGATTTGCTGGATGAAAACGGCAATCTCACCGGCAAAACCATGATACGCGGGCGCAGTATGCGTGCGGGACAGTATCATTTGGTGGTACACATCTGGATCGTGGACAGCAAGGGACGTATTCTTTTACAGCGCCGTGCACCGACGCGTCGGCTAATGCCCGGCGTTTGGGCGGCGACCGGCGGTTCTGCCGTTGCGGGAGAAGACAGCGAAACTGCTGCACGCCGAGAACTGAAAGAAGAACTCAGCATCGGTACCAGGCCGGGGGAGATGCAACACATTGCGCATATGCGCCGCCGCAACGCGTTTACTGACGTGTGGCTGTTAAAACGTGACATTGACGAAACCTCACTTACTTTGCAGACCGAAGAAGTTGCACAGGTGCGTTGGGTTACCGAACAGGAGTTGCGGGTGATGATCGTAAAAGGCGATTTTCACAATTACGGGCGTCCGTATTTCGATGCGGTTATGTCTGCGGTACGTAAAGCATAAGTATACCTATCAGTATGTACCCCCTTGCCTTTGGCAAGGG
>JAZPXM010000161.1:0-6286 GCA_045543675.1 Acutalibacteraceae bacterium | reverse complement strand
CACAACGATGTTCGGAACGCCAACCTGACGGGAAAGAAGGATGTGTTCACGGGTCTGGGGCATCGGGCCGTCAGCCGCGGAACATACGAGGATAGCACCGTCCATCTGCGCAGCACCGGTGATCATGTTTTTAACATAGTCAGCGTGGCCGGGGCAGTCAACGTGCGCATAGTGACGAGCGTCGGTCTGATATTCAACGTGAGAAGTGTTGATTGTGATACCACGAGCGCGTTCTTCGGGCGCTTTATCGATGTTTGCATAATCGGTAAAGTCAGCATTACCTTTCATAGCCAACACCTTGGTGATAGCAGCAGTCAAAGTGGTTTTACCATGGTCAACGTGACCGATGGTACCGATGTTTACGTGCGGTTTGGATCTTTCAAATTTTTCCTTTGCCATTGGTATTTCCTCCCTTTTGTATCAAAAAAACTTTGACAAATGTCTACGCCCATTTTACCAAGTATCATCGGGAAATGCAAGTGTTTTCCATAGAAAACCTACTTTTTTTCCGACAATTTTATTGAAAACGGGCAAAAAGTTGTCCAAAAAGCAATTAGTCTTCCTTCTTGGAACGTTTTGCGATGATTTCATCCGCCACACTCTTCGGAACTTCGGAGTAATGGCTGGGTTCCATCACGTACTGGCCACGGCCCTGGGTGCCCGAACGCAGGTCGGTTGCATAACCGAACATTTCGGACAGCGGAACGAAAGCGCGTACCTGTACGGCACCGTTGATGTTCTCGGAGCCTTCCATCTGGCCACGACGAGAACTTACGTCGCCGATAACAAAGCCCATATATTCATCGGGCGCAGTTACAACAACTTTCATAATCGGTTCCATCAAAACCGGATCGGCTTTCCGCATAGCCTCTTTAAACGCCATAGAACCGGCGATCTTAAATGCCATTTCGGAAGAGTCAACTTCGTGATAAGAACCGTCATACAGATTAACTTTCACGTCAACAACGTTATAACCCGCAAGAACACCGGACATCATAGCGCCCTGGATACCCGCGTCAACCGCAGGAATGTATTCTTTCGGGATGGAACCACCGACAATGGAGTTTACAAATTCGTAACCCTTGCCGGATTCGTTGGGTTCAAGTTTGATCTTAACGTGACCGTACTGACCTTTACCACCGGACTGACGTGCATATTTGCAATCCACGTCTGCCATTTTGCGTACGGTTTCTTTGTACGCAACCTGCGGTGCGCCGACATTCGCTTCTACGCGGAATTCGCGGAGCAAACGGTCAACGATAATTTCCAGGTGCAGTTCGCCCATACCGGCGATGATGGTCTGGCCGGTTTCCTCGTCGGTGTAGGTACGGAAGGTCGGATCTTCTTCAGCCAATTTAGCGAGAGCGATACCCATCTTCTCCTGACCGGCTTTGGTTTTCGGCTCGATAGCAACGCGGATAACCGGTTCCGGGAATTTCATGGATTCCAAGACGACCGGATGTTTCTCGTCGCAAAGAGTGTCACCGGTGGTGGTGTTCTTCACGCCAACAACGGCAACGATGTCACCCGCATAGATCTCATCGATATCTTTACGGTTGTTAGAGTGCATCTGCAGGATGCGGCCAAGACGTTCATTGGAGTCTTTGCTTGCATTGTATACGGTAGTACCCGCTTTGCAAGTACCGGAGTATACACGGCAGAAGCACAATTTACCAACAAACGGGTCGGTAGCAATTTTGAATGCCAACGCAGCGAACGGTTCGGCATCGGAAGAATGACGTACTTCCTCTTCTTCGGTATCGGGATTGATACCTTTGATAGCGGGAACGTCGGTCGGTGCGGGCATATAGTCGACGATAGCGTCCAGCAATTTCTGCACGCCTTTGTTACGGTAGGAAGTACCGCAGCAAACCGGAACCATGGTGTTGGCAATAGTGGATTTACGGATGCAACCTTTGATTTCTTCGATGGTGAGTTCTTCACCTTCAAAGAATTTTTCCATCAGCGCATCATCCTGCTCAGCAACATGCTCGATCAGTTCGTCGTGATATTTCTGTGCCAATTCCTGCATATCTTCGGGAATTTCTTCCACGCGGATATCTTTGCCCAGGTCGTCATAATACACATACGCTTTCATTTCGACCAAGTCGATGATACCTTTGAACAGGTTTTCAGAGCCGATAGGCAACTGGATCGGCACAGCATTACATTTCAGACGGTCTTTCATCATGCGAACAACATTGTAGAAGTCCGCACCCATGATGTCCATCTTGTTAACATACGCCATACGCGGAACTTTATATTCGTCCGCCTGACGCCACACAGTCTCAGACTGCGGTTCAACGCCACCCTTGGCGCAGAACACGGTAACAGAACCGTCGAGTACGCGCAAAGAGCGCTGCACTTCTACGGTAAAGTCCACGTGACCGGGGGTGTCGATGATGTTGATACGATGTTCTTTCCAGAAACAAGTGGTAGCGGCGGAGGTGATGGTAATACCACGCTCCTGTTCCTGCTCCATCCAGTCCATAGTAGCGCCACCGTCATGGGTTTCACCCATTTTATAGTTAACGCCGGTATAGTACAGGATACGTTCGGAAGTGGTGGTCTTACCGGCATCGATGTGCGCCATGATACCGATATTTCTGGTCATTTCAAGAGAAACTTGTCTAGCCATAAAATTTTCCCTCCTACGCCATTACCATCTGTAGTGAGCAAACGCCTTGTTGGCCTCTGCCATCTTGTGCGTATCTTCACGCTTCTTGGCTGCACCGCCGTTGCCGTTGATGGCATCGAGGATTTCATTAGCCAAACGTTCTTTCATAGTACGTTCAGAGCGTGCACGGGAATACACGGTCAACCAACGCAGACCCAAAGTCTGACGGCGGTCCGGACGGACTTCCATCGGAACTTGGTAGGTAGCGCCGCCGACACGGCGAGCCTTTACCTCCAGCAAAGGCATAATGTTCTCCATTGCCGCTTCGAAAACTTCGAGGGGTTCCTTTTCGGTTTTCTCACGGAGAATGTCGAACGCGTCATAGACGATTTTCTGGGCAACACCCTTCTTACCGTCCAGCATAATGTTGTTGATGAGTCTTGTCACCAACTTGGAATTGTAAAGCGGATCGGGCAAAACATCGCGCTTTGCGATAGAACCTCTTCTGGGCACTTTACTTCCCTCCTTCATAATGATGATATCATAGGTACTCGAAAGTGACATACTTCCGTTGGCACCACTAAGGGGCAGTATCACAAGGCAGAGCACAAACCCTTCCTATATATATAACTGCCGCTACAGTGTAGCCGCTGTGAAAATGTCGAATTATTTGCCGGCCTTGGGCCGTTTCGCGCCGTATTTGGAGCGAGCTTGCATTCTCTTGGCAACACCCTGGGTATCCAAGGTACCACGCACAATGTGATAACGTACACCGGGCAGGTCCTTAACACGGCCGCCACGGATCAATACCACGCTATGCTCCTGCAGGTTGTGGCCTTCACCGGGGATATACGAGGTAACCTCAACACCGTTGGACAAACGTACACGGGCTACCTTACGAAGCGCAGAGTTCGGCTTCTTGGGGGTAGAGGTTTTTACCGCGGTACACACACCACGTTTCTGCGGGGAATGCTGTTCGATAGGCATACGTTTTTTGGAGTTCCAACCACGTAACAACGCCGGGGCTTTCGCCTTTTTCTCGAGATCTTCTCTTCCCTTACGGACTAACTGGTTAAAAGTAGGCAATCATGACACCTCCTCACACAAAATATCTATTTTCAAGAAAAAACCGCAGTTTTTCCCTAAAAATTAAACCCAAACAGCGCAAGACAGCCGCAATTTCCCCTTTTTCAGAGGAAATTGCGACCAAAATCTCGCACGCTAATCATAATAACACGGGTTTATCCCATTTGTCAAGCATCTTCTTCAGGAATTAACTCAACTTCTTCATCTTCTGCCATCATCTGTTCCAAGGCGGCAGCAAAAGGACTGTCGGGATTGACCTTGTGTACAACTTCAACATCGTTGTAAACCTGCAAACCCGTACCTGCGGGAATGAGTTTACCGATGATGACGTTTTCTTTAAGACCGAGCAGCGGATCGACCTTGCCTTTGATAGCGGCATCGGTCAACACGCGGGTGGTCTCCTGGAAAGAGGCGGCGGACAAGAAACTGTCGGTAGCAAGCGCCGCTTTGGTGATACCCAACAGAATGGGGGTCACGGTAGCAAGGGTCAAGCCCTCTTCGCCTGCATCCATACGTGCCTGTACCGCTTCGTTTTCCGCACGCAGTTCGGTGCGGTCAATGGTAGCGCCTGCCAACAGGTTGGTGCTGCCTGCATCATCAACACGCACTTTGCGCATCATCTGACGAACGATAACTTCAACGTGTTTATCGTTGATGTCAACACCCTGCATACGGTAGGTGCGCTGTACTTCCATAATCAAGTAGTTCTGTACCGCTTCTTCGCCCTGCACAGCAAGAATGTCGTGCGGGTTGACAGAACCTTCGGTGATACGGTCGCCTTTCTTAATGACGTCGCCTTCATTGACGCGCACACGCGAACCGTAAGTGATAACGTAAGAGCGTTCGTCCGAACCGTCTTCGGCGGTCACGTACACCATACGTTTTTTCTTTTCTTCACCCATACGCACCACACCGTCGATCTCACTGATGATAGCAAGATGTTTCGGTTTTCTGCCTTCAAACAGTTCTTCAACACGGGGCAGACCCTGTGTAATATCTTCGGCAGATGCGATACCACCGGTATGGAAGGTACGCATGGTAAGCTGGGTACCGGGTTCACCGATAGACTGTGCCGCGATGATACCAACCGCTTCACCCACGGAAACGGGGTCAACGGTAGCAAGGTTTGCACCGTAACAATGTGCACACACGCCTCTGCGTGCAGAACATGCGAGCACCGAACGGATACGGATCTCGGTGACACCGTAGGTCTTGGTGAGCAATTCCGCGTCAGCGTCGGTCATCATCTTATGACGGCTGACAACCACTTCGCCGGTCTTGGGATCGACGAAATCTTCGCACAGGAAACGACCAACCAGACGTTCTACCAGCGGTTCGATCATTTCGTTGCCGTCTTTGATGTCACGGACAACGATACCGTCGGTGGTACCGCAATCCTGCTCACGGATGATAACATCCTGCGAAACGTCTACGAGACGGCGGGTCAAGTAACCCGAGTCAGCGGTACGCAGAGCGGTATCCGCCAAACCTTTACGGGCACCACGCGAAGAAATGAAGTATTCCAAGATGTTCAAGCCTTCGCGGTAGCTGGCACGAATCGGTACTTCGATGGTACGACCGGAAGTGTTGGCGATAAGACCACGCATACCAGCGAGCTGACGAATCTGGTTGATAGAACCACGCGCACCGGAGTCGGACATCATAAAGATGGGGTTGAACTCGTCCATATTGGCGTTCAACGCCTTGGTCACCTTATCGGTGGTCGCGTTCCACGTTTCGATAACACCACGGTAACGGTCTTCGTTACTCATAAGACCTTCATTATAGTATCTGGTGATCTCGTCAACGGTGGTTTCTGCTTCCTGAATGAGAGCGGGTTTCTCCGGCGGGATCGCCGCGTCGCAAACAGCAACGGTCAATGCACCGCGGGTAGAATATTTGTAACCCTGCGCTTTAATAGCATCCAGCACTTCGGAAGTGCGGGCGGCACCGTGCACTTTGATACATTTTTCAATGATCTTGGAGAGCTGTTTTTTACCGACTTTAAAGTCGATTTCATACTGGAATTTGCCTTCTTCTTCGGTACGGTCCACAAAACCGAGGTCCTGCGGAATAGGCGTATTGAAAATAATGCGGCCAACGGTGGTTTCTACCAAACGGGTCTGTTTCACACCGTCGATTTCCAGCGTACGGCGCACCTTGATACGTGCGTGTAAACTCACGACCTTCGCATCATACGCCATCAGCGCTTCATTTTCATTACGGAACACTTTTCCTTCGCCGGGTTCATTCGGTTTTACGATGGTCAAATAGTAAGAACCGAGAATCATATCCTGCGTCGGTACCGCAACGGGTTTACCGTCGGACGGTTTAAGCAAGTTACCTGCCGCCAACATCAAGAAACGTGCTTCCGCCTGCGCTTCTGCGGACAGCGGTACGTGCACAGCCATCTGGTCACCGTCAAAGTCAGCGTTGAACGCGGTACAAACCAACGGATGCAGTTTGATAGCACGACCTTCTACCAACACAGGTTCAAACGCCTGAATACCCAAACGGTGCAACGTAGGCGCACGGTTGAGCATAACGGGATGATCCTTGATAACGATTTCCAACGCGTCCCAT
>JAZPXM010000160.1:0-7688 GCA_045543675.1 Acutalibacteraceae bacterium | reverse complement strand
GGTCTTGTGCCAATATGCCTTGTGCCAACCACGTGCGCAACACGTCGCCTGCAACGGCATACGGGTCTTCACCGTCCCGCGGTAATTCCAAACGGATAATATTGTTGGGGTTGGTTGCCAGATACGCGGTACGTTGTTGTTCCGAAATAATGTCGTACGGCGGGCAGGTAAGCGCCGCCATATCGCCTGCCTTTTCGGTAAAACGCACCGCGCGGAAAGGAATAACCTGTGCCATAATGTCTCTCCCTTATTCTACGCCCTCGATGGTTTCATCGGTAGTCTCATCGGTGGTTTCTTCCTGCTGTTCTACATCGCTGACACGCAGGGTAACCGTATCGCCGACACCGAGGACGGTTTTTGCGGCGGGTTCGGTATCTTCCACCGTCCCTTTATCATATTTCGATTCTAAGAGCGGTAGAACTTCCACACGGAAACCGAGTGCTTCCAAATACTCGGTGGCATATGCTTTCGGCCAACCGCTGACGTTAGGCACGGTCAGTTCTTCGGCGCCCATACTGATGACCACTTTGATAGTGGAGCCTTCTTCGGCGCTGGTGCCGGCAACGGGCGTCTGGGAAAGAATCGTACCTTTTGCCTTTTTCTTGTCGAATTTCATATATTCCACTTCTAAAACAAAGTCGCCCGCACGGGTAGCGTGTTTCTCGGTGAAGTAGTTACTGTTCACCAGGTCGGGAACAGCGAAATCACTTTCGTTGTTTACCGTCGTGGTGGTCACCTTCGGCGGCAGGGTAGTGGTGGCGGATGTTTCACCGTCGGATAACGGTGTCTTATTACCCGGGAATAAGATACACAGCAAAATCGCCGCTAAAATGGCCATTACCACAAACACCGAAATGCCGATGTACAGCGGATAACGGTTTGCTTTTTTATTTGCCGCGGGCGAAACCTCTTCTTCCTCGGCATCGTCGATCAAGGCGTTAACAGCAGGTTCAGCGGTGAGCGCTGCACGCAGTTCTTCCACCGTCTGCAAACGTTTGTCTTTGTCGGGAATCAACGCGTTGAACAACGCCATGCTGACGCTTTCGGGCAGTTCGTCCGCTACTTCTGCAGGCATAAACAAGTCCTGTGCCCCGTGTGCACGGCGGGGTGCTTCGGGCGGGATGTTACCGGTCAACAAGGTGAAAATAGTCGCCGCCAGCGCGTATACGTCGGATGCCGCGTCACACACTTTGTTGTTTGCGTACTGCTCGGGTGCAGAAAAACCTGCGGAGAAGCGGGGCTTAATAGCTGTGCCCGCTTTGCGCGCTTCGTTGATGGCAAAACTGCGCAAACGAAGTTTGCCGTCGGTTGCCATCAATAAGGTATCCGGGCTTATCGCCAAATGATACACGCCTACGCGATGCAATGCCGATATGGTGGAAAACAACTGGGTCAACAACGGACGCAGTTCGTTCCAGGAAAGGCGGCCGCCGTTATCCTTAAGATAACGGGTGAGCGATTTACCTTCACAGTAATCATATATGGCGTACACCGTTTCGTTCTGGGTAAAAATATCATACAGCGGGAACAAAGCGGGTTGGTCCTTCAATTTTGCCAACGAACGCACATTCGCGTAAAAACTGTTGCGATAGGTGTCAAATACGTCTTCTTTGCCGCGTACGGGAACAACGTCACCTGCCGCGGTACGTTCACAAAAGTCCGCGGGAAAGAATTCACGCACGTATACCGTACTTTTGAGCAATTTGTCATAGCCCATATAAATGCAAGCGTCACCGTACGAACCCAACGCTCTGCCGACCATATAATGGTCCTGCAACACAGTGCCCGCCGCGAGATATCCCGCGGGATTTTTTCTGTCAACACTGTACTTACAATGCGGACACGCCGTATCCGTTTCAGACAACGGCCGCATACAACTCATACACAACTTTAAATTATCCATAGTCTACTCCTTTTTAGCCATTCGCAATAGCGCGCTCACGTTTTTGTTGACGAATATCTTTTCCCACAAACAAGAGTGGTTCAAAACTGCCTGTGATACGGGACGTGATCTGGTCACCGTACCGTTGCTGGATGCCCTCCTGCGTCAGGTTGGTACTGATAATGGTGGGCAGCTCATCCAGTATACGGGTATTGAGAATGTTGTACAGCGTCGCAACCGTGAAGCCGGTGTCAAACTCGGTACCCAGATCATCTATCACCAAAAGGTCACAGGTAAGAGCCAAGGTCTCGGTATCACCGTCCTGCTTACCGAAATGTTCCCGTTCCAATGTACGGAACAGTTTGCCGGCGGGCTGGTAGATGACCGAAAAGCCGTTAGCGGCAATGGTGGATGCCATTGCCAGCGATGCGTGTGTTTTACCCGTTCCCGTCGGTCCGCGCAACAGCAAGGACGGCGCCGTTTTGGAAAACGTTTCCGCGTACTGCTTACAATACGCGATGACCAACGCCATCCGTTTGCGCGGCGACATAGTCCGTCCTGTCGGTACGGTATCATCGTAAAAAGACAGGTCCATATCTTCAAAACGGGCGGGGGTATCCGCCAGACCCTTACAAACCGAAGCGGCGGCTTTTTCTCTGAGTAACTGTGCAAGACAAGCACACATCTTGCCGCCTGCGTAACCGTTGTCACTACAAACGGGACAGGTGTACTGCGGCTCAAAATTGACCGCAGGGACGCCCGCTTTTTTCAGTAAAGTTGCCAGTTCGCCTTGTAAAGTGAGATTTTCTTCTTTTATGGCGGCAACAGCGGCTTCAATATCGCCGCCCGCCAAAATAGCGCGGGACAGTTTAGCACCTGTATCCGCGAGTGCGGCTTCAATTTCAGCTACACGCGGTATCTTTTCTACAACGCGAGCACGTAACGCCGCCGCTTGCTGTTGTGCTTTGGTGCGGCGTTCGTCCAACGTTTGTATAGCCGCGTCATAGATGTCTTTTGGAAATTGCACGACGGGTCACTCCTTTCGCGGTATAGTGGGAACGTAGTCTTCCAGCATAGATTCAAACCCTTGCACGTCCAGCGAACTGGCTTCGGTCTGCCCTTTGCCGGCATTGTTCTTTTGTTCGGCGGCGGCAACGTCGGTAATCCCGTCTTCATGCCAACCTGCCAGGATTTTATGCGCGTACGGGATAACCGCACCCGCTTTTTTCTGCGCTTGCTTTAAGGCAAGTGCAATCATTTCGTCCGAAAACTGCCAGATATATACCCACGTATGTACCATCTTTTTTTGCCGACTGTCCAATTCTCTGGCTCTGCCAAGCAGGGTGCGTACTTTCTTGGCGGCGGCATCCGCTTGTTCTAAGAAGCACAGATGCTCGTCCACAGCGGCAACGGTGGTAATGCCTTCGTCCTGCCAACCGAGCAGAACGGTTTCTATGTACCGCATACTGTATTTGGAACGGGATACCGCATACCCTACCGCCATAATAATGATGGTAGCATCGATATCTGCCGTATCAAACAGATACAAAAGCGTTTCCATATCGCCGTGGGACAACGGTTTGCCTAACCGCGCTGATACATCTTCCAGTAACGCGGAAAATTGACGGCTTTCTTTCTGTCGGCGGATGACTTCTTTCATCTGCGGCTTCACAGCGGCAGGGCGCGCCGTGGGGGCGACGGGCGTTGCTACGGGTTGCGGCGCTTCCGCAACAGGTGCAGGTGTCACGTCATCTGCCGCAAACACACCGCGACCCACCCAATATTCTACTGCCGCCCGTACCGTCTCTTGCGGAATATGTAACGCCGCGGCACAAGTGTCAGCATCCACATTTTCTTTTTCGTGTGCCGCTAACCACAGCAACACTTTCAGTTGCGGAGCGGAGGCAAAGCGCAATTCATTGTCTGCAATCGCCGTCGGCAGGATACAAATATCCCGTAACAGTTGTGCGTTCCAACGTATTGCCATACCATCACCTCTCCTTGACACAAATATACACTTTATCATATCACTTTTTTAGGTGATGTGCAAGTGGAAAATATAGTGTATTATATATAAATATACACAACATAAGGAAATTTCGTAAAAAGACTGGCGTTTTTAAATAAAAAATGATAAAATAACAAGTACACATAAAGGAGGGGATTTTTTGAAACAGGGAATCTACATACACGTGCCGTTTTGCGCTTCAAAATGTCCCTATTGTGATTTTTATTCGCTGACTGCAGCAGATGATGCACTCAAAGATGCCTATACCGACGCATTGTGCCGTGAGATGCAAAAAAAGGCGGGTATACAAGCGGACACCCTGTATTTCGGCGGCGGCACCCCCACCTTACTGGGCGGCAAACGGCTGGCGCGGCTGACCGAAACAGCGCGGGAATGTTTTGCAATACCCGCAAGCGGGGAAATAACATTAGAAGCCAATCCCGCCGACTTTTTATATGACACCTTTGCCGCCTTTACGGCGGCGGGCGGTAACCGCTTATCGCTCGGTATGCAATCCACCGATGCGGAGATTTTAAAAATTCTCGGCAGACGGCATACCCCTGCGGATGTGGCGCGTACGGTGGCAGACGCGAAAAAGGCAGGGATAGACAACATCTCGCTTGACCTGATGTTAGCCGTACCACATCAAACAAAAGTGCATATCGAAAAAGATATTGCCGCTTGTGCGGCGCTTGGTGCTTCTCACGTGTCAGCGTATCTTTTGAAAGTAGAAGAAAATACGCCGTTCGCGGCGATGGGCGATACCCTTTCCGTACCTGACGACGATACCGCCGCTGATTATTATTTGTTTGCGGTGGAAACGTTAGAAACGTACGGATACCACCAATATGAAATTTCCAATTTTGCTAAAAAAGGTCGTGAAAGCCGCCATAACTTAAAATATTGGCGGTTAGAGCCGTATAGCGGTTTCGGCCCTGCGGCACATAGTTTTGACGGCGGCAAACGGTGGTATTATCCCCGCGATATCCAAGCATTCATAGACGGCAAACCGCCCATTGCGGATGTGGACGGCGGCATTGCCATTGGCAGTGAAACCGAATATGCGATGCTGCGGTTACGTCTGCGAGAGGGGTTGCGCGCCGCGCCGTTTTATGAGCGGTTCGGCGAGAGAATTCCCACCGCGTGGATGTCTGCCGCCGCGGCGTTGCCCCGCTCGTTAGTGGAGATTGACGAAACGGGTATCGCACTCACACCCGAGGGTTTTTTGGTGTCGGATGCGTTGATCATCCGCATTTTGAATTTATGATTTGTTCATACACCTTCCGAAAAAACAGTATATACTGTTAAATGCAAAGGAGATGTTTTTATGGCGATTATAAAAATTATGGTCGTGGACGATGACAGTAATATTTGCGAATTGTTGCGGTTATATTTGGAAAAAGAGGGCTATGAGCCGGTCATTGCGGAAAACGGCGTGAAAGCGTTGCAACTGTTTGAGACCGCACAACCCGACCTGGTGTTATTGGACGTGATGATGCCCGAATTGGACGGCTGGCAGGTATGTCGCGAATTGCGCAAAAAGACCGACGTGCCGATCATTATGCTGACCGCAAAAGGCGAAGTGTTTGATAAAGTGTTGGGACTGGATCTCGGCGCAGACGATTACGTTGTAAAACCGTTTGAAACCAAAGAAGTGATGGCACGCATCAAAGCGGTGTTACGTCGTGCGGGCAAAGACGGACAAAACAAACGCAAAGAAGTGCGGTTTGATAAACTGACCATCAATATGGAAACTTTTGAAATGCGGGTGGACGGCAAACCGATAGATACCCCGCCTAAAGAAATGGAACTGATCTACCATCTTGCCAGTAACCCCAACCGCGTATTTACCCGTGACCAGTTATTAGACGAAGTGTGGGGGTATGAATACTTCGGGGACAGCCGTACGGTAGACGTACATATCAAACGCCTGCGCGAAAAGTTAAACGGCGTTTCCGAACAATGGACGTTAAAGACCATTTGGAGTGTCGGGTACAAATTTGAAGTAAAAGATACGGCAGAGTGACAGCCTATGTTTAAGAGTATTTTTTCAAAATATTTCGCGGTTATATCGTCTATCATTGTCATTAGTTTTTTTGCGATGCAAGGGGCACAACTGTTTCTCACGTCCCGATACTGGTTGGAAGAAAAACACGCGCTGTTGGAAGAGCACGCACAGGTGATCGCCGAACATACTGCGAGCAGTGTGGAAATCCGCCCGTCTCAAGACGGTATCGTGTACCATATGGAGAAAGCCACCTTGACACCGTTTATTAAACTGCTCTCTATGAGTCTTGACTGCACGGTGGTCATCACCAACAGTGACGGCAGCGTAATGATCATGTGTGATGAGCGCGGAGATGAACTGCCCGTAGACACCGCACATACCGTCGGCGACTTTTTCCAAAGTGCAGACGGCAAAGCGTATTACGGGGTCAGCACCTTAAACGGCTTGTACGCCGAACGACAGTATACGGCAGGTGTATCTATCCGCAGAGATAAGCATATTCTCGGTTATGTATTCGTATCGTTACCTGCAAACGGTTTGTGGGAATATCTGAAAAGCAATTTGCAGATTTCCTTCATTGCCGCTTTGGGGGTCTTGACATTGACCTTTATCGCGCTGTATATTATGACCGAGCGTTTGGTGCGTCCGTTGCGCGCCATGGCCAAGGCCACACGCAGTTTTGCACAAGGAGATTTCAGCGTTCGCGTACCTGTTTCGGGCAAAGATGAAACTGCCGAACTTGCCCGCGCACTGAATTCTATGGCATTATCCTTGTCGTCGGTAGAAAATATGCGCCGTAGTTTCGTGGCAAACGTGTCCCACGAACTGCGCACCCCGATGACCACTATCGCCGGTTTTATCGACGGTATCTTAGACGGCACCGTGCCGCCCGAGAAACATGCGTTTTATCTGAAAATCGTTACCGACGAAGTCAAACGCTTATCCCGCCTTGTACATTCCATGTTAGCACTTTCCCGCATTGACAGCGGACAACTGAAACTCAACACCGTTGAATTGGATATGGTGGCGCTGACGGGACAGACGTTGTTAAACTTTGAAAAACGGATCGACGAAAAGCATATTACGGTGACAGGTCTTGACGACGTGCAACCGTTGGTCGTAAAAGGTGACTTTGACCTTTTGGGGCAGGTGTTGTATAATCTGTTTGATAATGCGGTAAAATTCACCAATGACGGCGGTGAGTTGCATATCACGCTGTACAAAGAAAACGACAGGGTATATTGCGGCATCCGTAACACCGGTGCCGGCATCCCCGCCGAAGAAATGCCGCGTATTTTTGAACGGTTTTATAAAAGCGACCGTTCGCGCGGCATTGATAAAAACGGTGTCGGTCTCGGGTTGTACATCGTACAGACGGTGATTGCCTTGCACCACGGCGAAGTGATGGTACGTTCCAAAGAAAACGAGAGCACGGAATTCCGTTTTTGGCTACCCGCGTAATTTACAATTTATACAAAATTTCTTCAAAAAACAGCAAACACACGGGATGAAAATCCTGTATACTAAAAGCAAAACAACTACCGAAAGGCAGGTTACATTATGTCAGATTGGTTTCAGCCGGGCAACACGCCCGCAGATAATAACGAAAGGGTAGAAACGCCTGCAGAGCAAACCGCACCGCCTACGCCGCCTACCGATTGGCACGCCAATCCGTATACGACGCCCGTTGCGGAAACGCCCGCCGCGGAAGAAACGCCCGCGCAGACGCCTGCGGAAGAAACGCCTGCGGCACCCACTATGGAAGACGGAAGTCGGAGGCCAAGCGGGCT
>JAZPXM010000159.1:0-3043 GCA_045543675.1 Acutalibacteraceae bacterium | reverse complement strand
GCGCTGTCTTGCTACGTATGACAGTTTGGCGTATTGTTCGCGTAATGTCCGCCGGTCCATGGCCAGCGCTTCGCTTACCGAATAAGCGGTATATTTTCGTTTAGCCATTGATTGACGGTTCCTTTACAATATAGCCCCGCTTCAACCAATATGTTTTCACGTCGTCCAAACATTGGCTACATATAGGTTTTAAACGGAATTCTTTTACAGCGTTAGTATCATAATTAACGGTATCATATCTGAAACAATCATAGGTTATACAATCCCACGTCAGAACCCCGCAATAATCGCAACGTATAAGCCCATTACCATTACGGGCTTTAATTCTTATTACTTTTCGTTCCATAACTCTTTATATTCCTTTACCAGGCTATAAAGCCATTCTTTAGTTACCATGAAATCCATTTTATATTCGGTATAAATGGTTTCGTCTTTCGGTGTCTTCCTTATGGCAAATTCGCCCGGACGTTCCAGACATTCGTATATGTCGAAATCCCCATAAGTCGCTAATATTTTGAAATTGTTAATACCGATCAGTTCGCGCATTTGCGCTTTGTTAAGCTTTTTAAAATGCTTCGTCTGGCTTTTAGCTTTCGGCTTTTCTTCCTTAATCGTCATACTGTCCCCTTTCGATAACCGCCAGCATGGCCAGAAGCCACGCCAGCGTTATCCATAATACAACCTTAATCATAATACGTTACCAGAGCAAGGCCAACTGTCAGCATAGCTGATATTAACCTTTTGATATAACGATCGGTCAGCGTTGGCATATTATGCAATATGTCGTTAGCGACATGTTCGAAAGCGTGGAAACGTGCTTCACCGTTTCCAAGGACAATTGAAGCGCCGTTAAATTCAAAAGCAATGCCGACAACTTCCGGGCATGTTGGCCGGATATATTCGACCAGGTCCATATACGGGTCAGCTTCCAGCGTTTCGCTGTAAATGGTGCGTATGATCACGCCGGCTTTGTACAGCGTGTTCATGCTTCTTTCTAACTGTTTCTTATTCATAGGTTTATATACCTTCCTTTCCTGTATCTTCATTTTTTAGATATTCTTTAAACAATTGATAATGTTTAACTAAGTTTTCATATCTTTTATAAGCCTTTAAGGCACGTTCTTTATTATGTTCAGCGAGAACGGTATAATGACCGACTTTCTCTATGTACTCTTGTTTTTCCTTTTCTACTTCGGTAATCCTTTTTTCCAACTCTCTTAAGGTCAAAACACCTTCGTTGTAAATCGCCATTGTCTTTTCTTTCATTCGTTTATACCTTCCTTTTACGTCTATAATTATGATGATTATATAACCGAACTTAACGTCAAAAATTTCCCTTAATTAGTCCATTTTTTGACGTTAAGTTTATGTTCGGGCATTTCTTATATTGTCAATAAAGATAAATATAAAATATAATAAATATAGAAATACGGCGATAGCCGGAAACGGGCGCGCATAGCACACCGGCGGAACCGGGCGCGTTGATTGGTGCGATCACTGAAAACGCCGTATTTCGTTTAAGGTGGTGATAGCATGGAAAGCATTACAGAAATTGTTAACGCAGTATCAACCGTCGGGTTTCCGATTGTCGCAACGTTCGGCATTGGCTGGCTGTTATATCGTGAACAGCAAGCCCACAAGGAAGAAACAAACAGCCTAAAAGAAGCTATTAACGGTAATACTATTGTCATGACTGAATTAAAACAGTTATTGGAAGACGAAAGAAGAAACCGCAACGTATGACCAGGGAAAAACGATTATTTACACCGGCGCTTGAGAAACCGCCGTATAATTCGAAATGGTGGCGCCGTAGGGCTGGCGGTGGCGTCAGTCCATGTATACAGGGGTCGCCATGGTATTGTAGGGACGGACAAAGCGCGCTTGCCAATTGTGTCGGTTGGTCATGGGGACGCATGGCCCAGCTGGAAGACAACGAACACTGTCTGATCGGGTGCTTTCCTGGTAATGATTACCCGGGAAATGCTCAAAATTGGGTTAATGCTTCACGACAGCAAGGTTACACGATAAGCGATAAACCGGAATTGGGCGCCGTGGCAGTATGGCGGGCCAAAAATAATAATTACGGTCACGTGGCTAACGTTGAAATGATCAACGAAGAAAAACAGACCATGACATGTTCTGAAAGCGCATATGGCGGTTATTATTGGCGTTTGAATGATTATCACATAAGCGGATATAAACCGGGTTATGTGTTCATTGGCTTTATATTACCTAAATATGAATTTGTACCCGAATTACCGCCGGAAGGCTTGAAAGTAGGCGACAAGGTAAAGATCATAGCGCCGGGGGCCGGTTCGTCTTATGGCGACGGTAAGGCGTACGGCATAGGGTGGGAACGCTACGTATATAAAATATATGACGGTAGACCTTACCCGTACCGCGTAGGCTTCATGAACGGACAGACTACAGGATTTTATAAGCGCGACGCGCTGGAAAGGATAGATAAATGAAATTACCTATAAAAGAATATTTATCATTAATTAACGCCGGATATACACTGGCCGAAATTAACGACTATGTCAGCAGGCTGACTGATCAGACCGCCAGCGAACAGCCGGTCAATGAACCGGAAACAGAACCGGAAACCGTACCGGAAGAACAGCCAGAAGCGCCAAAGGCTGAACAGCCGGTTAATAACGGTTTCGATATTAGCCCGCTAATGGCCGAATTACGGCTACTACGGGGCGATTTACAGCGGTCTAATATAATGAACGACCAGGCGGTAATTAAGCCGAGGGAAACCGCCGAAGACGTTCTGGCGTCCGTTGTATTACCAACAGCAAGGAAAGGGGCTGATAAAAAATGAGTGTAAACACTTTATCAATCGAACAGGCTTACAGCCTTATTAAATCTATTCACGACCAGGCAACAGGGAAAACAGCATTAACACCGACTGATCCGTCAAGCTTTGTCAGCGTAGCAACTAAAACATTAGCAACCGGTTATGATACCGTATTAAATGCTATTAGCCAGGTATTGACCCGTACAATGATAGCCGTTAGACCTTTTGAAGGTTCCTTCA
>JAZPXM010000158.1:0-18358 GCA_045543675.1 Acutalibacteraceae bacterium | reverse complement strand
AGTTTAGATGAGTTGCCACAGTTTTTTAATATACTTCGCGGTGAAATGAGTTTTGTGGGACCGCGTCCGCCGCTTACATATCATCCTTGGTTGTATGAGGAATATACGGAAGAACAACTGCAGATGTTTACGGTGCGTCCCGGTATTACGGGGTGGGCACAGGTGAACGGACGGAAAGGCGTTGAATGGCATAAACGGATTGATCTCAACGTTTGGTATGTAAAACATATGTCTTTGTTCTTGGATATTCGTATTTTATTTCTAACGGTTTTCAAAGTTCTTTCTAACGCAGATAATCATAATGCGGGAGTAACAGTAGAGACGAATACGGAAACTGTAGCGGTGTCTACGCAGGAAACGGAATGAAATTTGACATGGGAGAGTGCTTTTTATGGCATTAAAATTGATGTACATAACCAACCGTGCAGAAATTGCTGAAATTGCACTTTCTGCAGGCGTGGACAGAATTTTTATGGATCTGGAGATAATCGGCAAGGCGGACCGACAAGGCGGTATGGATACCGTGCAATCTAAACATACTGTAGAAGACGTGGCGGCAATGCGTAGAGCAGTGCCGTCTGCTGAACTTTTAGTAAGGTGTAATCCTATTCATGACGCAACTGAAAGGTATAGTTGTACTGAGCAAGAAATTGATAATATTATCGCCGCAGGAGCTGATATTATTATGCTCCCCTTTTTCAAAACGGTGGCGGAAGTAGAACGCTTTTTGAAAGCAGTTGGCGGACGTGTGCGTACGATGTTGTTGTTTGAAACACCCCAAGCCGCCTGTTTGGCAGAGGAAATCGTACGTTTGCCCGGTATCGATGAAGTGTTTATTGGACTTAACGATATGAGTTTGGGATTTGGTATGAAATTTATGTTTCAGTTGGTTGCCGATGGTACGGTAGAACGCTTATGCGGTGTTTTTCGTAAAGCGGGATTACCGTATGGATTTGGAGGTATTGCGGCACTTGGTAAGGGTATGCTGCCTGCTGAACGTGTGATTACGGAACATTATCGTTTGGGCTCTACGTGCGCCATTTTATCGCGTAGTTTTTGTAATACGGATATTATTACGAATGTGTCGCAGGTGCGTGAAATCTTCAATAACGGATTGGCGGATATTCGTGCGTTTGAAGAACGTTGCGCCGCTAAACTGATTTCTTTTGAAGAAAACTATGCAGAACTTGTGCGCATTGTGAAAGAAATTTGCGAGAACATTGAAAGGAAAGCCCAATGAAATTATTGTTAACAGGTGCTTTTGCATATACACAATCACAAATGGATATGTTGCGGGAAATGGGACACGATGTATTATTTGTGCAGGATGAGCGTGTTCCGCTTGCCGAGCAAGGCGTTAATCCAACAGACATTGAAGGCGTTGTGTGTAATGGGTTATTTCTATACAATGACCTTGCTTCTTTTGAAAACTTGCGGTATGTGCAGTTAACCAGCGCAGGTTTTGACCGTGTGCCGTTAGCTGATATGACGAAGAAAGGCATTGTTGTACATAACGCGCGCGGTGTGTATAGTGCACCGATGGCAGAATTTGCGCTTTGCGGTGTGTTACAACTGTATAAGCAATGCGCCGGTTTTGCCGAAAGCCAACGGTTACACCGCTGGGAAAAAATACGCAATCTGAAAGAGTTGACCGATAAAACGGTGTGTATTGTCGGTTGTGGCAGCGTGGGACAAGCGTGTGCGAAACGTTTTGCGGCGTTTGATTGTCACGTGATTGGCGTAGATGTCGCGACGGTAGATGTGCCGTACTGTGAAAAAATGTATTTACTGGAAGAGTTGGATACAGCGTTAAAACAAAGCGATATTATTGTTTTGACACTACCGCTAACCGATGAAACGCAAGGGTTGTTCGATGGTGAACATTTTGCTCAATGTAAAGCAGGTGCTATTCTTGTGAATATCGCGCGCGGTGCGGTTGTTGTGGAACAAGATTTGATAGCTGCGTTGCAAGAAGGTCATTTGGGCGGCGCTGTATTGGATGTTTTTGACACAGAACCGCTTTCCGCTGAAAGTCCGTTGTGGGAAATGGAGCATGTGATTATAACGCCGCACAACAGTTTTGTAGGGGATGGAACAAATTTGCGATTGTTTGATGTGATTGTCCAAAATCTGAAACACGAAGGTATTGTATGAAAGTTGTAGTTATTTCCCCAAAAAACAGAACTGTATATAATTTTCGTGGCGAACTTATTCGTGAAATTATCGCTAAAGGACACGAAGTTATTGTTACAGGTCCCAATAGGGATAATTTAGAAAAAATCGAAGCGCTTGGAGCGCAGTTTGTGGAAATACCGATGAATAAAAACGGCGTCAATCCCTTTGCAGATGCTGCATATTTTTGGAAATTGCGGTGCTTGTTTAAAAAGGAACGGCCGGACATCACTTTTGGTTATACGGTGAAACCGGTTATATACGGTGCACTTGCCGCTAAATTGGCAAGGGTAAAGCATAAAGTGTCAATGGTTACGGGCTTAGGGTATTCTTTTACTGCCCAAACGACAAAAGCGAAAGTTTTGCGAATGATTGTTTCACTGTTGTATCGTTTTGGTTTTGCTTGTGCAGATACGGTGATATTTCAAAATGATGACGACCGCCGGCAATTACTTTCGTTAAAATTGTTGAAACCTGCAAAGACGCAACTGGTGAACGGTTCGGGCGTAGATATGGCCAGATTTACGGTTGCCGATTTTCCCGAGACGATAACATTCTTTATGCTATCGCGATTGTTAAAAAGCAAGGGTGTAACGGAATATTTATCTGCTTGTGAGCAGGTAAAAAAACGGTATCCACAAGTACGGTTTGCTTTGCTTGGCAAGTACGAATATGAAATGCAGGACGCTGTGGATAAGGAATATGTAGAACGACTGGTGAAAAATGGCGTTATTGAAAGATATGAAGAGACGGATGATGTTCGTCCGTATTATGCGGCATGTAGTGTATATGTCTTACCGTCTTACCGTGAAGGTACACCGAGAACGGTGCTAGAAGCAATGGCGATGGGACGACCGATTATTACGACGGATGCACCCGGTTGCCGAGAAACCGTCATAAACGGAGAAAACGGGTTCTTGATTCCGCCGCAAGATGCAGATGCTTTGGCAGAAAAAATCTGTTACTACATAGAACATCCCGAAGCAATTGAAACAATGGGCAAAAAAAGTTATGATCTTTGCATGGGAAAATTTGCCGTGGAAAAAGTAAATGCTGCTATGTTAACATACTTGAAAATCGAGGAGTAAATGAAATGAATTTATATGAAAGAATTGTAAGTGGTGAAGAAAAAATTTCTCTTGTAGGTCTTGGTTACGTTGGCATGCCGATTGCGGTGGCTTTTGCTAAAAAAGTCAAAGTTGTCGGTTTTGACTTAAACGCCAAGAAAATTGATCTGTATAAGTCCGGCATCGATCCTACCAATGAAGTAGGCGACGAAGCCATCAAACAGACAACCGTTGAATTCACCGCTGATGAATCAAAATTACGCGAAGCAAAATTTCATATCGTAGCAGTACCGACGCCTGTTAACGATGATCACACACCGGATTTGACCCCTGTAGAGGGTGCATCCACCATTTTAGGTAGAAATCTTACTAAAGGTTCGGTGGTTGTGTTTGAGTCCACCGTATACCCCGGTGTAACCGAAGACGTGTGCGTGCCGATTTTGGAAAAGGAATCCGGTCTTAAATGTGGCGTAGATTTCAAAATCGGTTATTCTCCCGAGCGTATCAATCCCGGTGATAAGGTGCATCGTTTAGAAACGATTGTTAAAATTGTTTCGGGTATGGACGAAGAGACGCTGGATTGTGTTGCAAAAGTGTATGAACTTGTTGTGGAAGCGGGCGTACATAGAGCGGAAAGCATCAAAGTTGCTGAAGCGGCAAAGGTTATCGAAAACAGCCAGCGCGATATCAATATTGCGTTTATGAATGAGTTGTCTATTATCTTTAACAAGATGGGCATTGATACCCAATCTGTGCTGAAAGCGGCAGGCACAAAGTGGAATTTTCTTAAATTCTATCCCGGTCTTGTCGGTGGTCACTGTATCGGCGTTGACCCGTACTATTTGACCTATAAAGCCGAACAGATGGGTTACCACAGCCAAGTGATTTTGGCAGGACGTCGTATTAATGACGATATGGGTAAGTATGTTGCCGAGAGCGTTGTAAAGAATCTCATCAAAGCGGGCGTTGCCATTAAAACTGCCAAAGTGGCAATTCTTGGTTTTACTTTCAAAGAGAATTGTCCTGATACCCGCAACACAAAGATTATTGACATTTATAATGAACTGAAAGAATATGGCATTACCGCATCGTTAGCCGATCCTGCGGCAGATGCAGAAGAAGCAAAACATCTGTACGGTATGGAGTTTGTGGATATGTCCGCCATTAAAGATTGTGATGCGATTATCTTGGCGGTCGCACATGAGCAGTTCAAAGAATTGACCCAAACTGACTTTGAAAAGATGTTCAAAGCGGGGGATAACGGCACGAAAGTATTGGCAGACATTAAAGGACTCTTAGACCGCAAAGAATACGAAGCGGCAGGATATAACTATTGGAGATTGTAAGTTCGAAAGAAGGATTTTATGAAATCAACTGTGACAGGTAACGCCGAAACCATTAAACAGATTCTCAATGAAAAACCGCAGTATAAAGAATGCTTATTTTCACGAGGGTATTTGATTACCGAAGATACCGCTTTGGATACGCTTGCATATCCGTTTTATGATATGTGGACGGTTTTGGATGTTGCTTCGTACAAAGCGATGATTCATAAAGACCAGGACTATATGGTTTTTGAAAACAATGGAAACAAGTTGCTGCTGGTAGGACACGCTTATAACCCGTTTAACGGTGTGTATGAAGAACAAGAACTGCTAAAACAGGCGTCTGCTGCTTATGCAGAGTCTAAAGAGGCATTTTTTGAATGTATCAATGAATGGACCGGCATTTTTGTGTTGTTCGTGTTTGCGGACGGTACGGTAGTCGCTGTACAAGATTGTGCAGGTATCAAAGCGCTGTATTACGGTGCGGTAAACGGTGTTGTTTGTTTCACTTCGCATCCGCAAATGGTGGCGGATATATATGGTTTAAAAATAGATCCGTTTGTCGAAAAACTGGTTGCTAATCGGTTTTATAACATCGGCAATCGTTATTTGCCGGGTGATTTGTCACCTTTTAAAGAACTTAAAAGAAGCGGTGCCAATGTATATTTGACCTGTGACGCGGATAAGCAGTTTTCTATTACGCGTTTTTATCCGACACGCGCTCTTCAAATGCGCGATGGGGACAAGGCATACCAAGAAGGCATAGAAATGGCGTATCAGGTTTTGCATAAGAACATTGAATTAGCCAAGAAAAAATGGCCCAATTCTGCAGTTTCGTTGTCGGGTGGTACAGACAGTAAAACTACGCTGGCTTGTGCTAATGGGCTATATGACGGTTTACAGTTCTTTAGTTTTCAATCAAAAGACACCGAAATCACCGATTCCAACGCTGCGCGTGAGATCTGTGAAAAGATTGGTTTGAAACACGATATTTATCCTATTCCTGCCCAAAACAGCGAAATTGAAGATTTTGATGATTTAAAAGCTATTATTGTACATTCCTATGGCTATGTCCGCGGATTGAAAGATAGTGAAATCCGAAAACATATCTGTATGTACCGGTGGAATTATTTTGACACCGAAATAAAATCGTGGATTTCCGAGATTGTGCGCGTATTTTTTGAAAGAAAATACGGCGCAAAGTTCCCCGAAAAGTTGTCGGCACGTCATTTCAGCATTTTCCAAACGCGCTATTTTGCATCTCCGTTGTTATTACGTAAATCGGATAAGATTTATGCGGAATATATGAAAAAATTTAATTTGTGCGAGCCCAAATTTAACTATGAACACACCGATATGTACTACTGGGAAGTACGAATGAGTAGTTGGGGTATGATGGTGACACAATCGCTGGATATTTGCCATCGAATTACATTCCCGTTTAACAACCGAAAATTGGTGGAATTGATGCTGACATTAGATCGAGAAAAACGCAAAACCGATATTGCGCATAATGATATCATTAAAACCGCCAATAAGGATATATACGATTCCAACATTCACGTTTTAAACAACTATTTTCATTCGAGACGTATTATGCTCGAAAATTTGTACTTCAAGTATCGCACCATATTTAAACACTAAAAGGGGTAACCGTCATGGGCTTTAAACATTTAAAATTTCCTGAAAACAGCGTTTTCTTGGTAACAGGTGCTGCCGGTTTTATTGGCTCTAACCTGTGTGAAGCGATATTGGATATGGGATATACCGTTCGCGCGCTGGATGACCTGTCCACAGGTAAGCAAGCGAATGTAGATATGTTTGCAGACAATCCGCGATACACGTTTATAAAGGGTGACATCAAAGACCTTGACACCTGTATGAAAGCGAGCGAAGGTGTTGACTACGTACTCAATCAAGCTGCGTGGGGCAGTGTGCCGCGTTCTATTGAAATGCCGTTGTTTTATTGTAAAAACAATATTGAAGGCACGCTCAATATGTTGGAAGCCGCCCGTCAAAAGGGTGTCAAGAAGTTTGTATATGCTTCCAGTTCTTCGGTGTACGGCGACGAGCCGAACTTGCCCAAAACCGAGGGGAGAGAGGGCAACTTGCTGTCTCCTTATGCGCTTACAAAACGTTGTGACGAAGAATGGGCAAAACTATACACGAAGTTGTATGGTTTGGATACCTACGGTATGCGCTATTTTAATGTGTTTGGCCGCAGACAAGATCCCGATGGTGCATACGCGGCAGTTATCCCGAAATTCTTAAAACAGTTGATGAATGGGGAAACCCCCACCATCAACGGCGATGGTAAACAAAGCCGTGATTTTACGTATGTGGATAACGTCATTGAAGCCAACTTAAAAGCGTGTTTAGCACCGCGCGATGCGGCCGGGGAAGCGTTTAACATTGCTTATGGCGGCAGAGAGTATCTTATTGATATTTATTATGGTCTTACTAAAGCACTAAACGTGGATATCGAACCACATTTCGGTCCCGACCGTAAAGGCGATATTAAACACTCCAATGCGGATATTTCCAAAGCGCGCCGTCTGCTCGGCTATGATCCGGATTACAGTTTCAAAGATGGCATAAAGTTGGCGATTGAATGGTATAAAGAGAATTTGTAAGGAAGATGGTTGGATATGAAACTCAGTCCGAAAAGAATAGCAAAGGCTGCTATACGTTGTTTGTGCAATGCGACTTACAAGAAAAAGCTAAAAAAGAACCCAGACGCTTTTTACACACTGCGTGAGTTGTGTGAAAAGGTCGGGTTAGACATTGAGCGGTTTGATATAAATGTTCAAGGCAAGCTCGGTGAAACCGTATCGCAGATTTGTCGGCACGGTGATCGGTTTACCAAGAATTGTATTTGCGTGCAGCTGTATGATGATACCGACCAAACGATGAAAAAAGCAATGACAGAAGGTGCACTCGTTTGCGTAACCGACCATCAAATTGATGAATTACCTTGCATCGTAGTGGATAAACCTGCCACCGTGTATGCGGATATGTGTTGTGTGATATACGACGATTCTTTGTATACGATTGCCATTTCCGGCAGTATCGGCAAAACCACTGCCAAAAAGATGGTGGATGCCGTATTCAAAAAGAATCGGAATACGCTTTGCGATGCCGGAAATGCGAATTTGCTTGAAAGTATTGGCCATGTGTGTCAGCACATTCCACCGAAGTCCGAGGTGTTTGTGGCGGAGTGTAGCGAAGACACTCCCGGCATGCTGACCGAAATGTCCAAGATATTAAAACCAAATATCGTTATCATTACACCGGTTGACAAATCGCATATTTTGCATTACGGCAGCGAGGAAAATATTCTCAAAGAAATCGGTAGTATTTCGGATTATTTGACCGATGACGGCGTGTGCATCACCAGTATGGACGACGAAAACACTGCAGGTATGTTTTCCAATAAAAACGTTGTGTTTGTTTCAACCAAAAACAGAGATGCGGATTATTTTGCCGATAAAATTGTAGTGGATTATGACGGTCTTTCGTTCGAAATCATTGAGAAAGTAACCGGTACAGCGTATGCAATTCATCTTAAAAATGCTTTTGGCAAACATAACGTATATCCTGCAATGTATGCATTTGCTGCAGGCGTTGTTGCCGGACTGCCATACGAGAGTATCGTCAAAGGTCTTGAAAGTTACAGAACGCAAGGAATTCGACAAAATGCCTATAAAACGCGCGGCATTACCATTTATGCGGACTGCTATAATGCGGTAGCAAAATCGGTGCGTTCCGCTATCAATGCAGCCCAGAATATTCCGATTACGGGAAAATACATTGCCGTGCTTGGAGATATAGCAGAGACAGGCGATTATTCCGAATCCACCCATTTGGAAATTGCCGATATTGTGAATCAATCAAAATTTAAAGTGTTTTTAGCGTTTGGCCCGCAGATTTGTGATGCGGTGGCAAAAACCACTTTCCGTGACGATTTGATTGTGATCCCTTGTGAGAACAGAAAGAAACTGAATGCAAATATTCGGAAATTTGCTAAGCGCGGAGATTTGGTTCTGTTTAAATCCAGCCATAGCGGTCGCTTGAATCGCTCACTACTTGCCACTTTTACGACAGGGTATGTGTACCAAATCCTTAAAGGCGTACCGCCACGTTTTAAGTGGCACTTGAAAATGGCTACAAATTGAGGAGCAACTGTATGAATAAAGATATCAAAGTGGCGGTCGTTTGCGGTGGGGTATCCAGTGAGCGAGAGGTATCCTTGAGAAGCGGTTGGGCGGTATATGAAGCCTTACGCAGAGCAGGATATCAAAATGTTGAATTGTTTGATCTCAAAAAGGATAATTTGGCGGCGCTTATTGTGAAGGCACCGGACATTGCATACTTGGCTCTGCATGGTGCAGGCGGCGAAGATGGTCACATTCAAGGTGCACTCGAACTCGCAGGCATCCCGTATACCGGTCCCAAGTTGGAAACCAGTGCTGTTTGTATGAACAAGGTGCTGACCAAACAGGTGATGGCGTTCCACGATATTCCGACCGCGGCATTTT
Organism: Acutalibacteraceae bacterium; assembly: GCA_045543675.1. GTDB lineage: Bacteria > Bacillota > Clostridia > Oscillospirales > Acutalibacteraceae > URNF01. The sequence continues at coordinate 9,256 of JAZPXM010000158.1, read as the reverse complement.
TGGCGTTTCACAAATCGCAAGGTGTTGCCTTTGAAGAAATGGCGCACCACATTTTAGAGACGCTGGGGCTGCCCGTCGTTCTCAAATCGCCCTGTCAGGGATCGAGTATCGGCGTTGTTATGGTTAGAGAAGCAGAAAAACTTGAAGGTGCTATAGAAGAAATTTTTTCATTTGGTGATATGCTGCTGGCAGAAGAATATCTGAGTGGTATTGAAGTGACACTGCCCATTTTAGGTAATGATGAATTGACCGTATTGCCGGAGATTGAAATTACCACCGACAATGAATTTTATGATTTCGGTGCCAAATATACGCAAGGCAAATGCCGTCATATCATCCCCTCAACATTATCAACCGAAGAAAAGGAACAAGTTACCCGGATTGGTGTGAAACTGTATAAACTTTTGGGTTGTTGTGGTCTTTCTCGAATTGATTTTATCGTCGACAAAGAAAAAGGCCCTAAGGTGATCGAGGTGAACACGCTGCCCGGTATGACCGAAATGAGTTTATTCCCCGATTCAGCGAGATATGCCGGTATCAGTTTTGAACAACTGGTTTTAAAAATAGTGGAGTTAGGGCTGGAAAGAAAAAGCACGGTTTTTCCTTGACTTAACATAAGGAGATTGTAATGCCAATGTTAGATTTACGAAAAATATTTAGCAGAAATACGCGGGGAAAGATAATGCGTGCATTGTGTTTTCTGCCCGATAAATTATATCTGCAAATTTTCTATTTTTCTACTACCGGTAAGTTTATTCATTTTAAGAATCCGAAAGGATTTAACGAAAAACAACAGTGGCTCAAAGTGAATAACAGACGCCCCGAATACACTAAATTAGTGGATAAATTGGCTGTTCGTGAACATATTGATGCTGTGTTGGGCAAAGGACATCTGTTTCCTTTACTTGGTGCGTGGGAATCTTTTGATGATATTGATTTTGATAAGTTACCTGAACAGTTTGTATTAAAATGTAATCACGATTCCGGAAGTACTAAAGTTATCAAAAACAAGTCCGCGCTAACCGAAGAAGATTTAACAAAATTGAAGAAAAGTTTATCGTTAAGCCTTCAAGGGGATTTTTTCTATGCAGGCCGTGAGTATCCATATAAAGGTATAAAACCTTGTATACTTGCGGAACAGTTGATGACGGATAAAAGCAATCCTGAAAAGAGTATTGAAGATTATAAGTTTTTTTGTTTTAACGGCGCGCCGAAGGTGATGTTTGTTGCCACCGACAGGAGCACCGACTGCCGATTTGACTTTTTTGATATGGATTTCAATCATTTGGACATTGTAAATATCCATCCTAATGCGGATAAACCGATTGCAAAACCTAAGATGTTTGAAGAAATGAAGGAGATCGCAGCAAAGTTGTCACAAGGAATGCCTTTCGTGCGCATTGATTTATACGAACTGAACGGAAAAATCTACTTTGGCGAATATACCTTTTTCCATGGTGGTGGATTCCGTTTGTGTGAGCCGCCTGAATGGGAACGTCGCTTAGGCGACTGGATAGATATTGGCAAATAATTAGGAGAACGGCATGATAAACGATATTGGATTGGTTTCTATTGTTGTACCTGTTTACAACGGAGCCAACTATATGAGAGAAGCCATTGACTCTGCTTTGGCACAAACCTATAAAAACATTGAAATTATCGTTGTAAATGACGGCTCTACCGATGACGGGGAAACCGAACGGATTGCGTTATCTTACGGTGATAAAATTCGCTATTTCAAAAAAGAAAACGGCGGTTGTGCTTCCGCTCTCAACTTTGGTATCTCTCAAATGCGTGGCGAGTGGTTTTCGTGGCTTTCTCACGACGACGTGTATATGCCCACTAAAATTGAGTCTGCTGTGCGGATGCTTCAAAAACATAAACTTAGTGAAGATACGGTGGTTTCTTGCGGTACCATGGTCATCGACGGAAAAGGCAGAACGGTGCGTGCCGGCACAGAAGGGCAAGAAAAACTGATATCTGCTGATCAGATGTTTTCGCAATTTATGCGTTGCGGACACGCGCTGAACGGATGTGCATTGTTGATTTCAAAGAAAATTTTAGAGAAAGTAGGGGCTTTTTCCACCACGTACACCTATATTCTCGATTGGATGTACTGGGTCAATATTTCCTTGCACGGTTTTTCGTTTTTCGAATATTCCGAACCGCTTGCAAAAAACCGTCGGCATGGCGGTCAGGTTACTGTTTTGAAACAACACCTGTTTAAGGAAGAGTTGCATAGATTCGCTTGTGAATTGTCATCCAATAAGAGTTTTGACGCGAAACAACTGTGCGACGTATGGATGTATAGTTGCAGAAACGGTTTTTTTGATATATGCAAAAAAATAGAAAATACGGTAGCTATTCCGTTCTCTATTCGCTTAAAAGGCTTCATAAGCCGCACGAAACTTATGCTAAAAGATGTTTTGCGCAAAATTTATCGTTTGAGATACAGATAAATTTGATTGATACACTCTGAAGAGAGGATGTTGAAGGTAAAAGTGAAAGTAGTGCAGATCAATGCGGTGTGCGGTACTGGCAGTACAGGGAAAATATGTGTTGCTATCAGCGAATTGCTTACTAAAAAAGACGTTGAAAATTACATATTGTATTCTCAGGGTGATTCTGATTATCCTTTTGGTATTAAATATATGTCCACAAAAGAGATTCGTTTACAAGCGATTTTCTCCCGTGTGTTTGGCAATTACGGCTTTAATTCTCGCGGTGCAACCAAGCGACTTATCGCACATTTGGAACATATACAGCCCGATGCTGTGCATTTACATAACTTACACGGGCATAACTGTAACCTTACAATGCTTTTCAAGTATTTCAAGCGTAAAGGTATAAAGCTTTACTGGACTTTTCACGATTGTTGGGCTTTTACCGGCTACTGTACGCATTATGACTTAATTGGTTGTGAAAAGTGGAAAAGCCATTGTCAAAAATGTCCGCTTTGCAAAAAATACAGTTGGTTTTTTGATAGAAGTCGACGACTTTTCCAAAAGAAACAAAGATTGTTTGAGGATTTGGATCTTACTATTATAACACCGTCGCAATGGATGGCGGAACAGGTACGGTGCTCCTTCTTGAAAGATTATCCCGTAAAAGTTATCAATAACGGCATTGATTTAGAACTTTTCCAACCCTGTAAGAGTGATTTTAGGCAACGTTATAATATTTCAGCCGACAAAAAGATTTTATTGGGCGTTGCAAACGGCTGGGGATATCCAAAGGGGTTAGATATTTTTATTGAGTTAGCGAAACGGTTAGATAGCGAAAAGTTTCAAATCGTTCTTGTTGGTACGGATGAAAGCGTGGAAGGCCAGTTACCTGCCAATATCATTTCTATTCGTCGCACAAACAACCAAAAAGAATTAGCGGAAATTTATACTGCGGCAGATGTGTTTGTGAATCCAACACGCGAAGATACTTTCCCAACGGTGAATATAGAGGCACTTGCCTGTGGAACGCCGGTAGTCACTTTCAAAACTGGTGGCAGTACAGAAATTGTTGATGAGTCTTGTGGTTGCGCTGTCACGAAAAATGATGTTGATTCTATGGAACAGGTGTGCAAAAATCTATCTAGAGAATCGGGGGAATGTCGTGCACGAACTTTAGCTTATGAAGTTAATAATAAATTTAATGAATATCTAAATTTGTATACAGAAGAAAAGTATTAGCATTTATTAGGATGTTATACGTGAAAAATTCTTATGTCGAAGGAGTAAACTTATGGATCTAAAGATAAAACTCCCTGCCAAAGTTGATTTACCGGTATTGTTGATTTTTTTCACACGTCCGGAAACTTTCAAGAAGGTGTTTGCAGCCGTAAAAGAAGCTCGGCCTTCTAAACTGTTCTTGGCCTGTGACGGCCCCCGTGAAAACCATTTCGATGATTTTGAAAAAATCGCGGCTTGCAAAAAAATAGCTGAGGATATTGACTGGGAATGTGAAGTGATTACTAATTATTCGGAAACCAATATAGGTTGCGGTATGCGTCCGCAAACGGCTATTACCTGGGCTTTGTCCTTCGTAGATCGTATTGTTGTTCTGGAGGATGACTGTGTTCCAGAACAGACATTTTTTCCGTATATGGCCGAACTCCTTGAAAAATATAAAGATGATGAACGCATAGGAATGGTAAGTGGCCTTAACCATTTTGTGAATTGGGATTGTGGCGGGGAAAGTTATTTCTTTTGTAACGAAGGTGCTATTTGGGGTTGGGGTACCTGGGCAAGAGTTTGGAAAGATTACGATTATACTATGCGCGCGATTGAAGATCCTCGTGTGCAACGTCTTCTGTCAGGCGAAATTTTTTTCCGCCGTTCAAAGAAAAAACGCATTAAACATTGGTTGCAAACCCGCAAAAAGTTGAGCCAAAATGCCAATATTTCGTATTGGGATGCACAATTTGATTATTTAAGGTATAGCAACAGGTATTTATCCATCGTTCCGAGAACCAATTTAATATGTAACATTGGTATTGGGAATGATTCTACCCATGCAAAAATCGGGGCTACCGATTTAGTTTGGAAAAAGAACATGGTACATTTTATGCCTACTTCTCCCATCGAAATCCCTTTGAAACATCCTGATTTTATCCTTTGTGATCACACATATGATCGCAAAGAAAGCGCCATATTGAGATATCCGAATCCACTCCTATATAATTATAAAAGAGCGACACGCATAATTAAACGCGTTTTCAAAAAATTTTTTAGATTTAGATAAGGTGTATGTATATGACCGCTTACCTTGTTAACATAGCACTTGTTTTGGTGCTTGGTATTTGTTTGATATATGTTCAACCAACGCAGCAAAAGCGCAAAATATTCTGCTGGATTTCGTCGGTTAGTTGGATTCTTATTTCCGGATTGCGACACGAGAGTGTGGGGGCAGATACGTTAAAGTATGCAGATAGTTTTGAAAGAGCCGGACGTACGTCTTGGGGAGAAGTTTTTGGCGCATTGTATCGAGTATATTTCCAAGGATATACTTCGCAGTCTTCGGCAGAAAACTTTCTGTACAAAGATCCCGGATATCTGCTTTTTCAAAAAGTTATGCATATTTTTACCGATAATTATCAAGTGTATTTAATTATCATTGCTGTAATCTTTTTTGCGGCAATGGGACGGTTTATTTATAAAAATTCTGAAGACCCTTGTTTTAGTTTTATATTGTTCTCTACACTTTTTTATAGCTTTTATGCCATTACCGGACATAGACAGACGTTAGCAACCGCACTTATAGTATTCATAGGATATGAATTCATCAAAGAACGTAAGTTTTGGCGATTTGCTTTGGTTGCGCTTTTGGCGTTTATGTTACATAAATCCGCTTTGGTTTTTGTTCCTTTCTATTTCTTTTCCCGCATTAAGATTACCGGGAAATATCTAGCGGTTTTGGGAGGATTTACAGCGGTTGTTTTTGCAATCGGCGGACGGGCTATTTTATGGTTTGCAAACCTTGTGGGATATGAGAAAGACGCCGTATATGAGGCACCTACCTATACTTTTACATTTTTAATGGTGCTGGTAGCTGTTGTTGTTCTTCTTTGCTACAGATACTTCAATGAAAAAACGCCACATAAGAACATTGAAGTATCTGCCACGACATTGGCAGGGGTATTTGCATTGCTTACATTACTTGACCAGTCTATGATGCGTGTGCAGCAGTACTATAGTTTGACTATGATGTTGTCCTTACCCAGTGCATTTACGACGTTCAAACCGAAAAATCGTTTATTAGTTACAATGTTGTGTGTCACCGCATTATTAATATTGTTTATACGAAACAGACCGCAGTATATTTTCTTCTGGCAATAATCGGAGGATACAAATGATCGACTTAAAATTTTTACAGGATCAAGTATATTCTATATTTATGGAGTTTGACAGGATTTGCCGTAAACACGACATAAAATACTCAATGGAAGGCGGCACGTTGATGGGTGCCGTGAAATATCAAAACTTTGTGCCGTGGGACGATGATATTGATGTTGTTATGGTTAGGGAAGAGTATGAGAAGTTCCTGTGTGTCGCACCTGCTGAACTGAACGAAAAATTTTTCCTGCAATCCTATAACACCGTACCGGAATTCCCGCTCAACTATGCCAAACTCTGTTTGAACGGCACAGAAATATACGACTACGATTATTCACATTTAAAAACGATGCATCACGGTATTTTTATTGATATTTTTCCTGTTGACAATGTCATTCCCGAAAAACTTCGTAAACAGTGCGCTACGATTGGGCTATTTACGGGCGCGAGAAAAACGAAGCTGCGTGTAATAAAACCGCGCGGTATACGAAAAATCGCGTACGGTTTACTTTCGTTGTTGCCGATGAATATTCTTATCAAGGCAATAGATAAAAGCTGTAAAAAATACAACGGAAAAGAAACGGGTTACATCTATGAAGTGTGTAATTCCAATCGCAATTTCCAACCGCTCTCCGCGGAAACATATCGTACTTTAACCGAACTTACATTTAGAGATAAAACGTTTTTGGCTGTATCGAGTTATGATGCTTTTTTGAAGTCAAGATTCGGCGAAAACTATGCCGATGAATTACCGGATGAAGATAAGAGAAAGCCATCACATAATCAAAATATCAGACTTACCTCCGACACAAACAACTAACGGGGTGATTATCGTTAAGACTTCTAATCAAATAAAAGCGGGGGCTCTTATATCATATCTGGCGATTGCCTTTAATATGGTTGCGGGCTTAATTTATACTCCGTGGATGATTACGCAGATAGGACAAAGTAATTACGGGTTGTATACGCTTGCCAACTCTTTAATAACCGTTTTTGTTATGGATTTCGGTATGAGCGCCGCCGTTTCTCGCTTTGTGTCCAAGTATAAGGCGGAAGGAAATCAAAAAGCAATCAACGATTTTCTCGGTATGACCTATAAACTTTATGTACTGCTTGACGGGATCATCCTGGTTGCACTGTTAATTGTGGGATTGTTCTTAAATTCAATTTACGACAATCTTAGCGCAACTGAATTTAATACCTTTAAGATGCTCTATGCCATTGTGGGTGTTTTCAGCGTTATCTCATTTCCGTTTACAAATCTAAACGGTATATTAACAGCTTATGAAAACTTTGTCGAGCTGAAACTCGCGGATTTGTTTCATAAGGTTTTTATCGTAGTTACAATGGTCTTTGCACTGCTAATGGGGTTCGGCGTGTTTGCTTTGGTGACGGTAAATGCGCTTTCAGGCATTTTTACCATCTTAATTAAGTTATATATAATAAAGCGGAATACATCTGTTAAAGTGAATTTCAGGTGTAAAGACAAAAGCATCTTAAAAGATATTTTTGGGTTTTCGGTTTGGACAACCGTTACCAGCTTGGCTCGCCGTATGATATTCAATATTTCTCCGTCAATTATTGTTGCTGTATCATCGACCGGTGCTGTGGGGTCGGCTGTTTTTGGCTTGGCAAGTACAATTGAAGGGTATGTTTCTACATTTGCAGAGGCAATTAATGGTATGTTTATGCCCCGCATTTCAAAAATCGTGCACGAAGGAAAAAAAGACACCAAACTTGTTGATTTAATGGTAAAAATCGGCAGAATACAATGTTTGATTGTGGGCGCTTTGGTGGTTGGATTTATTTCTTTCGGACGCTCATTCATAATAGACGTGTGGAATAAAGCGGACTTTATTGAAAGTTATTTATGTGCCGTTCTTCTGGTTATACCTAGTTATTTTTATATGCCCCTGCAAATCGCAAACACGACTTTGATAGTTGAAAACAAAGTGAAATTGCAATCTTTTATATACCTGATAACCGGCATAGTGAACGTTTGCCTTTCACTTGTCTTATCACACTTTTGGGGAGCGTTGGGCGCATCTGTTTCTATTTGTATTGCGTATTTGATTCGCAGCGCGTTACTGATCGTGGCACATGTTAAAGTGCTTCACCTGGATATGATGCAGATGCTTAAAAAGTGCTATTTGAAAATCACGCCTTTTTTGTTGATTGCTTTGGCGATCGGCCTTGCTTTGGAAAAGTTTAATCCGTTACCGCAAGGTGTTTTTAGGTTTTTAATAAACGGTGTGCTCTTTGTTATGGCGTTTGCTGTATTGATGTGCTTTTGCTTAAATGGATATGAAAAGAATTTATTCTTCGGAAAACTGAAAAAGCTATTTAAAAGATAGATTAGATACTTGCTATTTGTAAGAGTTATGTGTTATTATTAGAAATATGAAGAAAGTTACTGCGCAATTCAAGAATTACGATAAGGTGAGGAAAAACAGTATGTTTGAAGGTAAGACACTTATGATAACAGGTGGTACGGGTTCTTTCGGTAACGCCGTCCTTAAGAGATTTTTAGACACGGATATTAAGGCAATCCGTATTTTCTCCCGTGACTAGAAGAAACAGGACGATATGCGTCACGACTATCAGCGTGAAATGCCTGAAGTGGCAGAAAAAATCCAATTTTTTATTGGTGACGTGCGCGATATTAACAGTCTGAAAAGTGCAATGCACGGCGTGGACTATATTTTCCACGCCGCCGCGTTAAAGCAGGTTCCTTCTTGTGAATTTTTCCCGATGGAAGCGGTAAAGACCAATGTAATTGGTACCGATAATGTTTTGACCGCTGCTATTGAAGAGGGTGTAAAAACGGTTATTTGTTTGTCCACCGATAAAGCGGCGTATCCCGTGAATGCAATGGGTATTTCTAAATCTATGATGGAACGTGTTGCGGTTTCTAAGGCGCGTACTGTCTCCAAAGATAGAACTAAGATTTGCTGTACCCGTTATGGTAACGTATTGTGTTCGCGCGGTTCGGTTATTCCGCTGTGGATTGACCAGATCAAGAAAGGTAAACCGATCACTGTTACCGAACCGGCTATGACCCGCTTTGTTATGAGTTTGGAAGAAGCGGTAGACTTGGTGCTGTTTGCATTCGAAAATGGTCAGAGTGGCGATATTCTTGTGCAGAAAGCACCTTCTTGTACCATCGGCGTGTTGGCACAGGCGGTTAAAGAATTGTTCCATTCTGAAAATGATGTACAGATCATCGGTATTCGCCACGGCGAAAAAATGTATGAAACATTACTTACTAACGAAGAGTGTTCCAATGCCATTGATATGGGTGATTTTTACCGCGTGCCGTGCGATCACCGCGATCTTAACTATGAAAAATACGTCGATAACGGCGATATTGAACGCAATCCCTTACACGAATTTGACTCGCAGAACACGGTACTTTTAACAGTAGAACAAGT
>JAZPXM010000157.1:0-1683 GCA_045543675.1 Acutalibacteraceae bacterium | reverse complement strand
TATATAGTCTGAAACTTACGTAACTACGTGGTTTCAGACTTCTTTGTGTGTTTCCTGTGTATCTTCTTCTAACAGGTCGTGTGCAAACACAATAACTTTTCCCGTCTGCGTCAAGGCCGCCGCGATCTTGACCGCCGTTTTTAGTGCCATGCCGTTAACGTCGCGTGTCCCTTGTTCGTACTTTGTGATAGCGGTAAGCGGAACGCCCGCCCGGTCTGCTAACTGGATTTGTGTAAGCCCCGCTTTTAGTCTGTATTCCTTTAGTTTCATTATGTCGCCTTCTTTCTGTAGCATTGTATCATATTAGCCCCGCTTTTACACGGGGCTTTTTTCAGTTCCACAACAGTTTATCGGTTGCAAGGAAGGTTTCCACCTCTCCCGCGACTTCTCGCCACTTGCTAAACGTCATTGTGGGAAACAACCGTGTTACTGTTTCTTTTGTCGTCTGACAGTACACATTGACTGTTTTCCAGTTCTTCAAGTGTCCGTAGCCGACCGCGTGCGCGACTGCTTCAAGGTCTGTTTTAGCTTCGAAAACTTTGCCGATAAGGTTTCCCGTGTTTACGTAGTACTTCATTTTGCTTTCCTTCTTTCTTTAGCGTTCGGGGCGGTTGCCCGCCCCTTTGGGTTTTACTTATTCCATTCTTCCCACGTTTCATCGTCCATTCCGCAAAACTTTTTGCAAAGGTCTTTGTAACTGTCGAACCATTCAAACTTGGTATTGTTTTTGAACTCGTCCTCTGTGAGCGTGTAAAGGATTGGAGAACCTTCGGGGCTGATGTACACATAACCTTTAGCGCGTTCATTGTCTCTCGCGATCGTGGTTTTTTCGTTGCTTACGCGGTCGCCGTTTTTGAGAGTAATAACACAAGGTCTAACTTCGGTTTCCATGTTCAGCGCGGGAACCATGTTTTCAGTAAAAAACTTGTTGTCGATTTTAGCGGTTTTCATTGTCTTTCCTTCTTTCTTTTTTCAATCTGGTTTGTCCTTTTGACACCTTTATTATAGCACAATACGGATATAATGCAAGCACTTTTTACAAAGTTTTTCGATTGTGTTCTGTAGCACAATAGGCAATAAAAAAGAACCCCGCCATAAAGACGGGGTTTTCTAGGGTTGTTGTTAAATTTGTGATTGAACGAAAAAATTTGCTTTTTCATTATCAAAAAAGGGTTGTTTTTGATAATTACTTTTCCAACTGTCCACGAATAAAGGCGATGTCTTCCCCGTACTCGCGGAACATTTCGGCATATCGGTTGTGACTGTCAACACGCCGTGTTAGGTTCTGTATAGCGTCCTCTAAACGCTGATTGTCTTTTGCGCGTCTTTCCGCTTCCATTTTTCTATCGGAAAGATACTTTGCGAACGTGATAAAGTACCCGATAATAGCAAGTACAGAAAGAAACAATTCAAGGTTGTCCATCGGAACCGCCCCCGTTCTTTAGCATTTCGACAAGTCCGCTTTCTTTGACGATATTAATAACTGCGGAAATAAACCCGCCAATAGCCGCCGCCGTCGCGATCTTGTCCGCGCTTAACAGTTCCGGCGGTAAGATAACAAGAACCCCCGCCACTACTTCCAGGACGGTTATTAAAAGCCGGAAAGTGATTTTCCCGCTTTTGTCTTTTGTCTGTCGTACAACGAGCGCCGTAACGCTTTTAACTCTTCTCATTTTAGATACT
>JAZPXM010000156.1:0-4792 GCA_045543675.1 Acutalibacteraceae bacterium | reverse complement strand
TGGGCAAGGTCGCCGTCATTGGTCAACAGTACCAAACCGTGGGTATCCTTGTCCAATCTCCCCGCGGGAAAGATATCCCGCCGTCTGTCTTCCGGTTTCAGCAGGTCAACCACCGTTTTGGCTTTCGGGTCGCGGGATACGCAAAGAATACCTGCGGGTTTATTGAGCATATAGTACACAACCCGCGAGAAAGACAGCGGTTTTCCTGCTACCGTGATTTGCGCGGTCTCGGGGTCTATTTTCAGCGACGGGTCGCGGCATACGACCCCGTTTACCGTGACCAGACCACGACGAATAAAGCCGTCGGTTTCCCGACGGCTTTGCATTGTCTGTGAGCAAATGATCTTATCCAGCCGTTCCATTTTTCAAATCCTTTGTCAGCGGATACAGTTTACCGTCTACGGTAAGCGTTGCCGCTATAATATTGTCCTTGTAAAGATACAGTTGCGCTTGTGCCGCACCTTGCGGGTGGTTGGTTACCGTATAATTGCGGCATTGCACCGTTTTGCCAAGCAACGGGGTAATATCTATGCCTGCCGCTTTGGCATACATCGAAACGGTTTGATCCACCGTTTCGGGTATCTGTATGTCGGTAAGTTCTCCGCCTTGGGCTGTATATCCGCAGGATTGCAGATACGCAATGCCCGCATCCGCCGTGGGCACTGTAACGGTGGGCATTGCACCTTGACGGCGCAGCGCACCCGTTGACAGCACCCCGATCGCCAGCAACACGCACAAACCGACACAAAAGAGTTGTTTTTTTGTTGTTTTACACGAAAATACGAACACGTATACCACACCTTTCAAAAGAAAGTATGTGGTTTTTGCACCGATTATTCGCCGAAATATTCCTTATACCACACAAGGAACATATACACCGTCCAAATTTTGCGACTGTTATCCTTTTTACCTGCAAAATGTGCGTCCAATAACTTCAACAGTTGTTCCGTGCGGAAAAATTGCGCGGCAGTGGGGGAAAGGAATGCCGCTTTAACAATGTCGTAGTATTTTTGTTGTTTTAGCCACACACGTATCGGCACGGGAAAACCGAGCTTCGGTTTTTCTGCCGCAGTGGCAGGAATATGGCGTTTTGCGGCAAGGCGCATTGCGTATTTGGTGGTGCCGCCGCCGATGCGGTGGCGTGCGGGGATGCGGGATGCCACTTGAAACACTTCTTTGTCAAGAAACGGCACCCGCAGTTCCAGCGAATGTGCCATACTCATACGGTCTGCTTTTAATAAAATGTCGCCTACCATCCAGCGGTTAATATCCAGATACTGCATACGGGTAACGTCATCCTGCCCGCGTGTACGGGCGTAATAGACGGCTGTTTGCTGTGTCGGATCGGTTGCAGGAATGGTTTTCAGCAGTTTTGCTTTTTCTTTTTTGGAAAACATTTTGGCGTTGCCGATAAACCGCTCTTCCAAGGACAACGCACCGCGCTGTATAAAAGATTTCCCCTTGATATCCGGCAATATCGACACAAAAGCCGCCAACGCTTTACGTAAAAAGCGGGGCAGGCGTTGATAGCTGCGTAAGGAATACGGTTCGTGATAGATGCGATACCCCCCGAACAGTTCGTCTGCGCCTTCTCCCGATAACACCACCTTGACGTGTTGTGCCGCCAGTTGAGAGACAAAATATAACGCTACACACGCAGGATCGGCGAGCGGTTGGTCGAGATAATACTGCACTTTCGGCAATACGTCCCAGTATTCTTGCTCGGAAATGAGATGCACGTAATGATCGATGCCTACCGTTTTGGCAAGGTCAGCGGCATAGGTGCTTTCGTTATAATGGTCGCCGTTATCAAAACCTACCGTAAACGCTTTTTGTCCTTTAAAATACGAAGCGACAAAGCCGGAATCCACCCCGCTGGACAGGAAACAACCTACTTCCACGTCGCTGATGCGGTGCGCTTCTACGGAATCGGTAAACGCTTTGTCTATCGCGTCTACAGCGTCATCCAAAGACATCGTTTCGTCGGGGGTGAAAACGGGATCCCAGTAGCGGTGAACAGTTACGTTGCCGTCTGTATACCACAAAAAATGTGCGGGCGGCAGACAGAAAATATTTTCAAAAAACGTTTCATGCGGCACGGCGTACTGGAAAGACAGATAGGTATCCAATGCCTTAGGGTTAAACACTTTTTTGACGTCGGGGTGACAAAGCAGGGATTTGATTTCCGAGCCGTACACCAATCTGCCGTCTGCCAGACGGGTGTAGTGCATCGGCTTGATACCGAAATAGTCACGGGCGATAAACAGTTCACGGGTGACGGTATTCCAGATAGCAAAACCAAACATCCCGCGCAACTTGGTGGGCAGTGCTTCTCCCCATTCTTCAAATCCGTGTAACAGCACTTCGCTGTCGCTTTCGGTTGTAAAGATATGCCCTGCCGCTAAAAGTTGTTCCCGCAAGGCGCGGTAGTTGTAAATTTCACCGTTAAACGTCAGCACTAACGTTTTGTCTTCGTTGTACAGCGGTTGATGTCCCGCCTCCAAATCGATAATACTCAAACGGCGAAAGCCCATCGCAATGCCGTCGTCTACAAAGTAGCCGTCCGAATCGGGACCGCGATGGGTGATCTTTTCGGTCATTTGTCTTAAAAACGTTTCACGGTCGGCAAGTGCGCCCGTAAAACCGCAAAATCCGCACATACGTTATTCTCCTAACAGCGCCGCCGCAATAGTCAGGTCTTCGGGGGTGGTGATCTTCAGGTTTTGATAATTGCCTTCCACCAATTTCACGGGCAATCCCAGCCGTTCGAACAACTGGCAGTCATCGGTAAGCGATACGCCTGCAGCTACGGCGGATGCCAAAGCGTCTTTGTATTTTACAAGGTCGAATACCTGTGGGGTTTGTACCTGCCACAGGGTGTTGCGATCGGGGGTGGCACTGATAAAGCCGTTATGACTGGCGACTTTAATGGTGTCCTTGACGCGTACTGCCACAGCGGCGGCACCGTGCGCTTTGGCGGCGGCAACCGTCTCGTCAATGATAGCGGGGGTGACAAGCGGACGGGCACCATCCTGCACCGCGATCAGTGCGGTATCGGCAGGCAAAGCGGCGATGCTGTTTTCCGCCGATTGCTGACGGGTGGCACCGCCCTCGCATACGGCGTACAGCTTGGCGATACTGTTGTCTTTACACATCTGTGTAAACGGCTTCACGTCTTCGGGACGGGCAACCAGCAAGATGCTGTCTATCGCATCGGCTTGTTGAAACGCTGAAAGGGTATGCAAGATAACGGGCTTGCCGTTTAGCAATGCCGTTTGTTTGGGAAAGCCCATACGAGTAGAGTTACCCGCGGCAAGAATGACAGCAACGGTTTTTATAGTACCCACCTCCAAAATTTTCCTATTTTACAGTATACCGCAGATACAAAGAAAAAGCAACGAAAAATTGCAATATAACCCGAGAAAAAGCGCAATGTTTTTTGTGCGAAAACAGTTGAAAATTTTGCACCGTAATGGTATAATCAACGCGATAAATGCCGCGGTGTGCGGTAAAAAAAGGAGAGATTTCTTATGATTAAAGAACTCGGTTTGCAAAACTATTCCATTCGTGAACATCTGACCACCTACGAAGACGTGTACGAAGCGATGAAAACCATCAAAGAGATGGGCTACACCGTCATTCAGACCGCAGGTGAAAAGATCTCTCATGACGAGATCGCAGAGATCACCAAAGAATTGGGCATCACCGTTTGCGGTACGCATTGCGGCTTTGATAGTTTGATCGCTGACCCTGAAAAAACGATGGAGACCCATCGCAACTTGGGCACCACGAATATCGGTATCGGTGGTGCGGGGCTCAACACCAAAGAAGACGTAGAGCGTTTTATTGAACGTGCCAATGCGTTTGCCGATACCATTTATGCGCACGGCTTTAAGTTCACCTATCATAACCACCATCACGAATTCCGTAAAGTGGACGGCAACAAGACCATTATGGATATGCTGGTGGAAGGTCTCGACCCCGTTAAAACGTCTTTCTGTCTGGATACCCATTGGGTGCAGCGTGGCGGCGGTGACGTGTGTAGTTGGATTGAAAAATTGGCGGGGCGTATTGATATTTTGCACCTGAAAGATATGACCATTCAGCCGGACAGCACCCCTATTATGTGCGAAATCGGCGCGGGTAATATGGATTTTGACAAAATCATTGCCGCGGCGGAAAAAGCGGGCGTGAAATACTACGTTGTAGAACAGGATATCTGCCCGGGCGATTCTTTTGACAGCATTCGTCAAAGTGCGGAATATATTAAGAAAAGATATATGTAAGCACGAATTGGCATTTTTGCAAAAAAATGCTTTACAAATCGCAAAAGCTGTGATATAGTATGAAAGCTGCCGTAAAAAAGGCGGCGTATCCGATTACGCGGTTCGCGGTTTCTGCTCCTAAGGAGACTCACCACGACCCGATACTGCGTTTTGCGGAAATATTAAAAGAGGTGAAAGATTATGATGTTACCCGAAGAAAAAGCAGCCATTATGAAAGAATACGCGACCCACGAAGGCGACACCGGTTCGCCCGAAGTACAGATCGCTGTACTGACCAAACGTATTCAGGACCTGACCGCTCACATGAAAGAGCACAAAAAAGACTACCATTCCAACCGTGGTCTTCTCAAAATGGTCGGTCATCGTCACAACTTGTTGGCCTACTTGAAAAAGAAGGACATCAACCGTTATCGCGCACTCATCGAAAGATTGGGTCTGCGTAAGTAATCGACAGTTCGAGGCAGGTGGAAAGTGTTCCACCTGCCTCTCGTCGCATTATTGTTTAT
>JAZPXM010000155.1:0-4486 GCA_045543675.1 Acutalibacteraceae bacterium | reverse complement strand
GCCTTCGGCTATGAAGACGCTTACGCTAATGAAGTGTGCCTACGGCACGATAAGGAACGCTTTGCTTCATAAATTCGCAAAGCGAATTTGCATCATGGCGGCAAAGCCGCCGCTTCATATTTGCGGAGCAAATGCTTCATTTACAAACTATAAAGTTTATGCTATACTAAATTTGAAAGTAGGTGCCTAATATAATTAGAAAAAATCATAAATTTGTCCCTGATTTAACACAAGCATATACTAAACCAAAGGCGGTGACATTATGTCCAAAAAACTCCGTATAATATATGCAAATGCTTTTGGCGTCCTTCTTTTTACAGAAATAATGATTGCCTTATTTGTGCACGACGATTTTATTCGCCCTTATATTGGCGATATGCTTGTGACAGTGCTGATTTGCTGTTTGGGCCGAACAATTTTTCCGAAAGGTGTACTTGCCTTGCCGGTATATGTTTTTGCTTTTGCCGTGTTTGTTGAGCTGATGCAATATTTTCAGATCGTAAAATTGCTTGGATTGGAAAATAACGCGTTTTTTTCGACGATTATCGGAACTACTTTTTCCGCAGTTGATTTGATTTGCTATGGTATCGGTTGCTTTGTTTTCTGGAGTGCAGAAAAAGTGGCATATGCCGTTTTCAAGCATCATAAAGGTTCATAACAGCCCAAGCAGAAAAAGACACCATCGTAAGGGAGTTGCGGTTAGGGATTTACAACATTAACCTCCCTCTGACGAGGGAGGTGGATTTTTGCGAAGCAAAAAGACGGAGGGAGAGAAAAAGAAGAACTACCCTTCCGTCAAAACCTACGGTTTTGCCACCTCCCCTGACAAGGGGGGAGGTGGCAAAAGTGTCCACAAAAGACAAGAGAAGATACACAAAAACGTGTATCTTCTCTAGTTTTATCCCTATGACCACCCGCCGTACGGCGGGTGTGTTTTTTGTTTACTTTTATCGGATCTGTGCACCGATAGGCGCATCGTCCATAAAGATCACGGCGGCGGCTTTTTCGCCGTCCTTTTCAATATCGGCGGCCAAAATCATACCGGCGCTTTCCACACCGCAAAGGGTGGCGGGTTTTAGGTTGGCAACCACGATAACGCGACGCCCGATAAGGTCTTCAGGGGCATACCATTTGGCGATGCCCGAAGCAACCGTACGGGGCGTTTTGGTGCCGTCGTTCAAGGTGAGTTTTAATAACTTTTTCGCCTTTTTGATCGGCTCGCACGCAACCACTTCCGCTACGCGCAGGTCAACTTTGGCAAAATCGTCAATGGTAATTTCGGGCAGAAATGCAATGCCTGCATCTTCTTCCGCTTCTGCCGCTGCGGCTTCTTGTTCTGCGGCAATCTCCGCCAATTTCTTCTCCGCATCGATACGGGCAAACAGCGGGGTGGGCGCGCCGACGGCAAAACCGTCCGCTTTGCCGTAAACAGCGGTATCCAGCATGGTCAAAGCGTCATCTACACATAACTGGGCGAGAATGGCTTTGCCGGTAGACGGCATAAAGGGGATAAGCAGAATGCCGAGCACGCGGATACATTCCAGCAGATTATACAGCACCGCGTTTAAACGGTCTTTGTCGGCTTCGTTTTTGGCGAGCGTCCACGGGGCGGTTTCGTCAATGTATTTGTTAAGGCGACCCGCAAGCCCCATCAATGTGGCGGCGGCGTCGGCGTTGTGGTAGGTATCCATCTGCTCTGCGTATTTTTTGAGCGTTTCATCTACAAACCCGAACAGATCCGCATCGGGACCGTCCGCGGCAGCAGGTTTGGTCACCTTGCCGTCAAAGTATTTGCCTGCCATCGCAATGGTGCGGTTGACAAGGTTGCCCAATGTGTTGGCAAGGTCAGCGTTATATTTGTTGATAAGGTTTTCATAGGTGATGGTGCCGTCCTGCCCAAACGGAATTTCGGAAAGGAGATAGTACCGCACCGCGTCTACGCCAAAGTGACGCACAAGGTCGTCCGCGTACAGCACGTTGCCCTTGGATTTACTCATTTTATCGTCACCGGACAGCAACCACGGGTGACCGAGTACTTTTTTGGGTAACGGCTCGCCCAGCGCCATTAAGATAATGGGCCAGTAAATGGTGTGGAAACGCACGATATCTTTGCCGATAACGTGTAAATCGGCGGGCCAGTATTTTTTATACTTGTCCGAAGAACCGTCGGGATCGTAACCGCAACCCGTGATATAATTGGAAAGTGCATCGATCCATACGTAGGTCACATGGTCGGGGTCAAACGGTACGGGCACGCCCCATTTGAACGAAGAGCGGGACACGCAAAGATCCGAAAGACCGGGTTTTAAGAAGTTGTTGATCATTTCGTTGCGGCGGGAAAGCGGCGCAATGAAATCGGGGTTTTCTTCGTAGTATTTGAGAAGACGGTCTTGGTATTTGCCGAGTTTTAAGAAATACGCTTCTTCTTTCGCGTCGATGACCTCTCTGCCGCAGTCGGGGCATTTACCGTCCTCTAATTGGGACGGGGTGAAGAAGGACTCACACGGCACGCAGTATTTGCCCTCGTATGCGCCTTTATAAATATCCCCTTGGTCGTACAGCTTTTTAAAAATCTTCTGTACCGCCGCTTCGTGATAATCGTCGGTGGTGCGGATAAATTTATCATAGGTAACGTCCATACAATCCCACACCGCTTTGATTTCCGCGGAAATACCGTCCACGTACGCTTTGGGCGAAATGCCTGCGGCGTTTGCGTATTCTTCTATTTTCTGACCATGCTCATCAGAACCCGTCTGGAACAGCACGTCAAAACCCTGCATTCTTTTGTAGCGCGCAATCATATCCGCCAACACGATATCGTAGGTGTTACCGATATGCGGTTTGCGGGACGTGTACGCAATAGCTGTTGTAATATAAAACTTGCGGTTTTCCATAAAACCACCCTTTCTAAGCACATTATACTTATCTTACCATATTTTGCCGAAAATACAAGACCCCGCCGAAAATTTATTATAATATAATAAGGTATATAGTATATAGTGTCTTGTATCTTGTAGAAAAATGTGATAAAATGGGCGCAGATCAGAAAAAGTGAGGAAAAAACTTTGAGTGAAACAGTAAACGGTTTTGAAAAGTTGCACTTGCAACCTGAAACCGAAAAAGCGTTACAAAAGATGGGCTTTACCGCCCCGACACCGATACAGGAGAAAACCATTCCCGTTATGACAGAGGGACGGGATGTGATTGCGAAAGCACCGACAGGAACAGGTAAGACCTGTGCATTCGGCATCCCGCTTATCGAATGTTTGGACACGTCGCTGACCAACGTGCAGGCGGTGGTTATTTGTCCCACCAGAGAATTGTGTTTGCAGATTACCGATGACTTGAAAAACTTGGCGGCATTTCGCCCGGACGTGCGTATTGTGGCGGTGTACGGCGGTCAGCCAATGCCAAAACAGATAACCGCGCTGAAAAAGAATCCGCATATCGTGGTGGCGACCCCCGGTCGTTTGTTGGACCATATGGAACGCGGCAATGTGTGGCTGGGAGACGTGTATACGGCGGTACTGGACGAAGCGGATGAAATGCTGAAAATGGGTTTCATCAAAGACGTGCGCCGTATTTTGAACGCCACGCCTGCTGATACGCAGGTGGTGATGTTCTCCGCTACCATTTCCCGCGAAGTGATGGATGTGGCGTGGGAGTATCAACATAACGCAGAAGAAATCACGGTGGAATCCGCAGGGGATAACCGCCCGAAGATAGACCAGTATGCGTTGGAAGTGGACAACCGCTTTGAAACCATGCTCAATATCATTGATGCGATGGACTACCGCCGCGTTATGGTGTTTGCTAACCGCCGCATCACCGCGATATCTTTGGGCAAACAACTCAAAAAAGCGGGGCGTTCCGCGGATAGTTTGCACGGCGATTTGAGCCAAGGGCAGAGAAACGTCGTAATGCGCGGTTTCCGCGAAGGAAAATTTGAAATTCTGGTGGCTACCGACGTTGCGGCGCGCGGTATTGATGTGGACGACGTGGAAGCGGTATTTAACTACGATGTGCCGGATGAAAACGAATATTACCTGCACCGTATCGGGCGTACGGGCCGCGCGCGCCGCCGCGGCGCGGCATACACCTTTGTGGGACAGACGGATGCATTTCGTATGCGAGACATCAAGAAGTATACCCACTCGGAGATCGTGCCGCTCACCCTTAACGAAAACGGCGTTTTTGTGTTAGAAGACGGTACGCCGCTGACCGACAAAGCAGAATAAGACTGTATTACCCGTACACGCGTACGGCGGGTGGTCATAGGGATAAAAATAGAGAAGATACACAAAAACGTGTATCTTCTCTTGTCTTTTGTAGACACTTTTCTCACCTCCCCTTGTCAGGGCGAGTAGCGCTTCGCGCTACTCGGTCGACACTCGCTTGCGCTCGGTCGCGAAAACTCTTGGCTCCCCTTGTCAGGGGAGCTGTTGAACGAGCGTTTAAGCGAGTGAAACTGAGGGGTAGTCGAAGT
>JAZPXM010000154.1:0-9475 GCA_045543675.1 Acutalibacteraceae bacterium | reverse complement strand
AGACGGTGCAATACCAACTACAATATCCGCGGGATCACAGCCATAATCGCTATGCATACGTTCCACCGTTAAACGCCCTATCTCATCCACCGTGCCGCGCCATCCCGCGTGAGATGCCGCCACCACGTGTTTTTTGGGGTCAGCAAACAGCAGCGGCACACAATCCGCATACTGGGTACACAAAACCACACCCGCTTCGTCGGTGAGTAAACCGTCTACATCTTTAAATCCTGTAAAGGTAACACCCTTGCCGCAATCTTTAGCGGTTACATTCTGCAGATTGGTGTGATGCTCCTGCGCAGATATGACAACACCGTCCAAGGGCAATCCCATAGCATTGCACATACGGCGAAAATTCTCGTTTACTGCCGTTTTTTCATCGCCGCGGGTGTAACTTAAATTCATGGATGCATATATGCCTTCGCTGACGCCGCCCAAGCGGGTGGAAAGACCGGCTTTTAAGAACGGATACGCATCCATCTGCGGAAAAGAATAATATACCACACCATTCTTTTGGTGTGCGCAAAGCGTGGCGGTATTAGGCGATCTCATATATGCGCCTCCAACGTATCTTCACACGCCACTATCAAGCGGCGGCACACTTCGTCTCTACCGAAGCGGGATACGATGCTCTCTCTGATAGCAGTGCGGTCATAGGTCGCCGCCGTATCCAGCATAGACAGCATCGCTTTTGCCATTTCTTCTACGTCATCCACGGGCACTAATACACCACTGTCTTGTGTAATGATATCAGCGGGACCACCGCAAGCGGTGGCAATAGCCGGCTTGCCGCAAGCAGCACATTCGTGCAACACACAGGACAGCATTTCGGTGCGGGAAGAGCATACAAAGCAGTCGCAGTTATTCATAAATTCTACAACCTTGTCCCGCGGCACAGAACCAACAAGGTGACAGCAATCCTGCAAGTTATTTTCGTCAATAATACCCTGCAAATACTCCTTTAGACCACCTGTACCGGCAATGCGCAACGCCACTTTGCGGTCGGTAAGTTGCCGTAACCGTGCAAATGCGCGAATCAACGTATCGTGCCCTTTAATAGGGCGCAACTGTCCCATCGCCGCAAATACAAACGTATCGATATCTGCGTTTTTTTCGCCTACATAAAAACGGCGTTCATCCACAAAATCCGGTATCAAGCGGGTGTTTTCGTCAAACGGTTTCATAACGTTCATCAGTACCGAACTGACACAAGCGTTCACCTTTGCCGTCGCCATCACCGTTTGCAAACGTTTGACCGCAGCACTACCCGCGCCTTCGGTTACCACAAAAGACGAGTGTTCCATAAAGAAAAGCGGCAAATGGTATTTTTTGCATAATGCCACCGCTTCATACCCTTGCAACGAGGAACGGAGATTAACCACATCGGGTCTTCCCCACTCTTTCACCAGCTTTTTATACAGGTATTCCAGCATCTTTGTACGTTGCCACGCACGACCTTTTTCAAAGCGCGGTGTCAGATTGGGACGTACATACGTATAGGTATTCACGCCGTTTACCACCGCGTGGGTCACGCCGTTCACCTTGGGAGAAAAACTACCGCCCACTTCTGCATATATCACCGCTACATCATGACCGCGTGCCGCCAATTCTTCTGCCTGTTCTTTATAAAAAGAACCGAGAATCGGTGCCGATTTGGTGCAGTACCAAGAGGGAATCATTAAGATCTTCACATATATCACCTTGCCTTTCTGCCATTTTACCACAAAAGCAGAAACAACGCAAGCATTATAACAAGGTAATCGCTCTCATTAACAGCATTGCAATCACACCGGGGATACCAAAAGCCGCACACGACGCTATACTAAACCAGCCAAAACCCAAAGAAAGCCCCGTAAAAATCCCCACGATGTCCACCGCCGCCAAAGCGCACATCCCCTCTGCCAGTGAGCAAGCGGTAAAGCGCAACGGCTTCCTTGAGCGCAACAATGCTACAAATACTGCAAGTATTGCGACACCGACAGCAGCATATACCGCCAAACGCAATCCTATTGTCATACCGACACCCCTTAAAAATCTTCTTCTCTGATAGGCAAAATTCCCGTAACACCCATTTCTTTCGCTTGCTTTAACAAAAAACGGTATTGTGCGCGCAAGGCTTCCATTTCATAGATACACGCCTCTACCAGATCCCCGTCGCTTTGCATTGCAAACTGTGTCTCCAAGGCGTGCATACGCGTGCACACGTCCCGAATAGCAGGCAACAGCGGGTGCTCTTGCACACGGGTGCGAAATATCTTTTCTCTTAAATGACTACCCATACGGTTTTCTCCCTTCTTTTGCCATTGTATGGGTAGTGTGGGACAAATATGCCGCACTTAAACAAAAAAGCGTCCCGTATCAAAAGATACGGGACGCTTTTTCAGTTTTTCTTACAGATTGGTAATCAGCATTGCTACCAGTACCAATACAAAGAAGATACCTGCAACCCATTTGGTCCATTTTGCAAGACGGTCGCTCATAGTCATCGGCTTACTTTTATCCATAAAGGAGTTATTGTTGCCGGAAATAACATTCACGCCGTTCTCGTTACCTTCTTGTTTCATAATCATCAAAACGATGACAACTGCCAACACAATCAGTACAATGCCTAAAATGATTTCTAAAACGCCCATTATTATTACCTCCAAAGGTCATATATCATAATTTCAAGTCATTATATCACAGCATTTTCAAAAAAGCAATGAAAATTTTTATCTTACGTATATTTTTTTGAAAATACCACACACTAACAGCGACAACGGATACAATTTGCGTTTGCGTAACCGCTGTCCGAAACCGCTATCAAAACCCTTTCAGGGTTTCGGCAGCGGTTTTTGTTATTCCAGCGTTAATTGTTCGCCATAGTCTTCTGCAAGCGGCATAGCACCTGCCGCGGGCAGATTCTTGGTACGATAGCGATTTTCCTTATGCAAAGTGCCTGCTTTATACAGTTCGGCACTCTGCAAGCGATGCTTACCTTTCAACGTCAGCACCTGTACACCGATAGTAGAACGGGTAGTTTTCGGCTGAATAGCGCCCGTATGCACCAACAACCGTCTGCCGGAGGTTGATGTCAGCAACACTTCCGTATCTTCGGGGATGTGCAACATTGCTACAACGGGGTTTTTATCGCTGTATGCACCAATCAGCTTATGGCGATTATTCTTCGTAACATAAGCGGAAAGTTCCACCTTTGCCACCTTGCCGTTTTCAAAGAAGAACAGCATATACCCTTTGTAATCAGCGGTTACCGCCATATATTTCGCGGCTTCGCCCGCATCAAATTTCAATTTTGCGGGTACGTAGTCACCCATACTGCTCGCTTTGGTATCACCAAATGCAGACGCCTTGGTTTTATACACCGCCGCTTTATCACTAAAGAACAGCAATTCCATTCTGTTGGTGGTTTCTACCGCGGTCATAATCGCGTCCCCTTCTTTGAGTTTATGTTCACTACTCATACGCAAAGAAGCGGGGGTAATTTTCTTGAAATAGCCTTCGTTTGTAAAGAACAGCGTACACGGATAGTCAGGAATTTCTTCTTCCTCATCCACTTCCGCTTGTCTGATTTCACTCATCGACAACAGGGTCGTTTTACGCGGCATACCATACTTCTTCGAAACTTCTTCCAGTTCTTTGATGATAATGCGGCGTACCTTTTTCATATCTGCAAGAATGCCTTCCATCTCGGCAATATCTTTTTCAAGTTGCTCCATTTCCGCAAGACGTTTCAAGATATATTCACGGTTTAAATGACGCAGTTTAATTTCCGCAACATATTCCGCCTGAATCTTATCGATACCGAAACCTATCATTAAATTGGGAACAACTTCCGCTTCTTCTTCGGTATTGCGAACAATGGCAATTGCCTTATCAATATCCAAAAGGATTTTAGAAAGGCCTTTCAAAAGATGCAGTTTGTCTTTCGCTTTAGCAAGGTCATATGCCGTGCGACGGCGGACACATTCCGTACGGAAAGCGATCCATTCTTCCAGAATTTCTTTGATGCCAAGCACCATCGGCACGCCGCCGACAAGCACGTTAAAGTTACAAGCAAAACTGTCTTCCAACGGGGTAAGTGCATACAAACGGTTCATCAGTTTATCGGGATCTACACCGCGTTTTAAGTCAATGGTGATTTTAAGACCTTCCAAACCGATCTCATTACGCACGTCAGAAATATCACGAATTTTGCCCGCTTTCACCAATTCGATCATTTTGGAAATGATCGCTTCCACCGTTGTGGTATACGGAATTTCCGTGATATCAATACAGTTAGAAGATTTATCGTACGTGTATACAGCGCGCACCTTTACGCTACCCTTACCGGTAGCGTAAATCTTTTCCATTTCGTCACGGTTATACAACACCTGACCGCCACCCGGAAAATCGGGTGCCAGCAATGTATCTGCCACCGCGTGATGTTTATCTTTCATCAACGCGATGGTGGTATCACATACTTCTTTTAAATTGAAAGAGCAGATATTGCTCGCCATACCGACCGCGATACCCATATTATTGTTTACCAAAATGGACGGAAAAGACACGGGCAAAAGCAACGGTTCTTTGGTTGTGGCATCGTAGTTATCCACAAAATCCACCGTATCTTTATCAATATCGTGGAACAGTTCTGCCGCAATCGCTTCCAGTTTCGCTTCGGTGTAACGGGACGCAGCATATTCCATATCGCTGGAATACGCACGACCGAAGTTGCCTTTCGAGTCGACGTACGGATGCAAAAGCGACTGGTTGCCCTTGGAAAGGCGTACCATCGTTTCGTAAATCGCCGCATCACCGTGGGGATTGAGTTTCATCGTCGCACCCACAATGTTAGCGGATTTCACCCTTTGTGCACCCAAAAGGTTCATTTTATACATCGTATATAACAGTTTGCGGTGGGACGGTTTAAAGCCGTCGATTTCCGGAATAGCACGGGACATAATCACGCTCATTGCGTACGGCATATAGTTAATACGCAAGGTTTCGGTAATCGGTTGTACCGCCACCTCGCCCGCACCCGCAATATGTGCGTTTTCGGGTAAGGTATCCACCGTATTTACAGTTTTCTTTGCTTTCTTCGCCATAGTTGCCTCCAATAAAAAGATGGGAAAATCAGCTCAGGTCTACCATATCGAGATAGTCAGCGCCGTTTTGCGCGATATACTCTTTTCTGCCCGCAAGATTATCGCCCAGCAGAATATCGAACATTTCGGCAGTCGCCTGCGCTTCGGCGGGGTCTACTCTCACCAAGCGGCGGGTAGCGGGATTCATAGTGGTCAGTGACATCATTTCGGGGTCGTTTTCACCAAGACCTTTAGAGCGCTGAATAGAATACTTCTTCCCGTCTATTTCCGCAAGTACCTGTGCTTTTTCGGCATCGTTATACGCAAAATACGTGTCATCTTTACAAGTGATTTCGTACAGCGGTGTTTCTGCGATAAATACTTTACCTGCCGTAATCAAAGTCGGGGTCAAACGGTACAACATCGTTAATATCAGCGTACGGATCTGGAAGCCGTCCACGTCCGCGTCAGTACAGATGATAACCTTATTAAACCGCAACAGATTCAGGTCAAAAGTGGACATCTCTTTATTAGAGTTTCTCACTTCCACACCGCAACCGAGCACTTTGATAAGATCGGTGATGATCTCACTTTTAAATATTTTGGAGTATTCGGATTTTAAGCAGTTGAGAATTTTACCGCGCACGGGAATGATTGCCTGGAAATCAGGGTTTCTCGCCTGCACACATGCACCCATAGCGGATTTACCTTCCACGATAAACAATTCGCGTTCTTCCACCTTACGGCTGCGGCAGTCTACAAAGGTTTCCACGCGGGAAGTCAGATCGTTACCCGTCTGCAACGCTTTTTTGATGTTTACACGGGCAGTTTCCGCCTTTTCGCGACTGCGTTTGTTAATAAGCACCTGCTCGGTGAACTTGTCCGCTTCCGCCTTGTTTTCAAGGAAATATACTTCCAGGTTATGACGCAGGAAATCGGTCATGGCTTCCTGGATAAATTTGTTGGTAATAGCTTTCTTCGTCTGGTTTTCATACGACGTCTGGGTAGAGAACGAAGAAGACACCAGCACAAGACAGTCCTGCACGTCCTGATAGGTGATTTTGCTTTCGTTTTTCAGGTATTTACCGTTTTGGCGCAAATATGCGTCCACCTGCGCTACAAACGCGGAACGCACCGCCTTTTCGGGAGAACCGCCATGTTCCAACCAACTGGAGTTATGGTAATATTCCTGCAAACTCACCCTATTGGAAATACACATAGCGACGTTCAGCTTTACCTTATAATCGGGTTTATCCGCACGGTCACGACCGCTACGTTCCGCCGTCCAAAACTGTATATCGGTCAACGCTTGCTCGCCCGCCACCTCTTTGAGATAATCGGAGATACCGTTTTCGTATACAAATTCTTCGGTTTCAAACCCTTTGCCCTGCTGCACGCGGAAAATAAACCGCAGGTTATTATTGACAATCGCCTGACGGCGCATAATATCCTGATAATACTCACGCGGAATATTAATGTCGGTAAACACTTCCAAGTCGGGTTTCCAGCGAATGGTGGTACCCGTGTCCTTTTTGGTATACGGCTCTTTGGTAAGGCCGCCGATATTTTCGCCTTTTTCAAAATGCAAGGTATATTTAAATCCGTCGCGGCGCACCTCTACGTCCATATACCCCGAAGAATACTGTGTCGCACAAGCACCCAAACCATTAAGACCCAAAGAAAACTCATAGTTTTCCGCCTGGTTAGTGTTATATTTACCGCCCGCGTACATTTCGCAGAACACGAGTTCCCAGTTGAACCGTTCTTCTTTCGGGTTCCAGTCCACAGGAATACCGCGACCAAAGTCCTGCACTTCAATAGACCCGTCGGCAAAGCAAGTAGTAATAATATGATCGCCGTGCCCTTCGCGCGCTTCGTCAATGGAGTTGGAAAGGATTTCAAACACCGCGTGTTGACAACCTTCCAAACCATCCGACCCAAAAATAACCGCAGGACGTTTGCGGACGCGGTCAGCGCCTTTTAAGGAAGCGATACTTTCGTTTCCGTAACTTGTCTTCTTCTGTGCCATTCATTTCATCCGTTCTCAAAGAAATTTACTGTTACTGTTTATTGTATCTCTAAAAAGTGATTTCGTCAAGGGATATATGCATCAAAAAAACACAACACACTGCGTTTTTGGTATATATAAACGCCCGTATGTTGTGTTTTGTATGCAACGCAGAGTAGATATAGTTTCAGCCGTCAGGTATCAGCGGCTTGCATATTCCGTCTGTTTCTTTTGTTGTTCCGAATTCCTTGCATCAGCTTTTTTGCGGGTCACCGCATAGAATACGCCGTGATACGCAACAATATACAGCACAAACAAAGCTACTACGCCGAGAGGATACCAAAGCGCACTGCCGCCCACCAAATTATACAAAATATCGTACGGCGTACCGTCTCCGCGCGTCAGGAACATATAGTTGTAATCCAACAACTGATTAGCTGTATACGCCGCCGTGCAAAAACCAAACAGCACCGCAAACGTGATCCACATATTTTTCTTTTTCATACCCGCCATTTTTGCAATCAAGATATACAACCCGCAAAAGCCGGAAATGGCGTGGGTAATCCCCGACACCACCGTATCAAAAGACAGCACAGGGTAACAAGAATAAATATTGCCCGCGCCGTATGTACCCGACAGCGCACCGAGTATACCGAAAATTGCCACAAAATCCAATGACGCTTCCTGCAATCTGCCTTTGGAAAAAGCAGCCAGCGGAATGGTAATCAGTTGTATACTGCATAAAAACAGCGGCAATTCGTACAACCAAGCCCACGGGTCATTACCACGCACACAAAAGATGACGATTTTGAACAGTTCAAAACTGTCGATAAGAATGGCAGACACTTTTAGTACACGTGCCTTTTCCAAAAAAGATTTTTCTGTATTGCGTAATCCCAGCCATACCGCAACCGCTGTCATAATCAGCATCAAAGCCGACACAAAAGCGATGTGCTCAAAAGAGAAAAAACCTTCTGCCACACGCTGATACCCGCCGAAACCGAAAAATTCTTTCATAGGTGCGTCCCCGTTTCCTTTTGTATTACATTCACTATATCATACGTGTCGAATTTTGTAAACACATACAGAAAAAAGGATGGGGTCTACCCATCCTTTTTGCCCGAATACAACATCAACCTTTTTTGTAACCGATATTCTTTTCTTTTGCAGGGTCAAAAGAAAAATTGGAAATGGATGCAACCAAACCGTAAATACCAAAGGTTACAAGTGGAAGGAAGAAATATGCCGCCGTTCTGCACGTATACCCTTCCGGTTTTAATTCCGTATGATTGATAATAAGGCTACCAATCCACCCTAAGAAAAAGGTCAGCAAAAAACGCGCCAGATTTTTATTTTCCATTTTCAGGTCCTCCTTTCGTCATTGGTCAGCAAATTGTCGCAGGAAACCCACCCTTTCGACAATCCTATTTTATCCTACTTTATCCTACTTGTCAATATTTTTATGCATTTTATCTTATAATCTTTCCGAGGTGAAAAATATGAAACCCTTAAAAGAAAAAATCAGCATAACCATTGACAATGATATCTTACAAAAACTAAAAGAAAAAGCAGAATACGACGACCGCTCTCTCTCGCAATATATCAACCTCGTCCTGAAACAACATATTAAAGACTTGGGAGACAAAAATTAAGCCGTGAAATTCACGGCTTATTTTTTATGGTATCAACATTCACCTTGCTCAATTATTTCCGCTAACTTGTTACAGCACTCAAAGCAACCTTTATCTTTATTGAATGTATAAATCGTTTCTTTTTCCTTCTTTTTAGCAAACGGATTGAGAACTCTCTCTAATCCCCACCAAGTACCGCCTATACGTTCTTCTGTATTATCCAAGTATATAAAATAATATTTTTCGGTTGCAAGTTTTTTCCCTTTATGCATTTCTATATATTTGATTTTGCTTTCAAACAACTTAGTCAAAAAGTCTTTTGCTCTTTTCACGTAATCATCTTCACCGTTTTCCAATTCGGACGAATAATCTTCAAAGTGGTAATGGTCGGTAAAGTAAAACACAATTATCTCATTATCAAAAACCTCAAAACCAACATTATTTTTCTCATCTATAGTTACAAAATCCGATTTGTAATCTCTACCTTTCCAATCTTTATTGTCGGTAGAAATTTTTACAGTAACGTTTTCTGTATATGGTTTAATTGTATCGATCAATTCATTTGTGATTTCAAAATTCATAGAATCACCGCCTTGGGTGTATTATAGCATAAAAGCGGCAAAAGGGCAAGGGTTTGAGCGAAGCATCGGCAAAGCCGATGTGAAGTTATGCCATTGGCATAGTGAAGTTTTGTGCTTTCGCACAAAGTGAAGTTAAGTGTGCCACTCACGCCCGCAGGCACTTCACTTGCGAAGCAAACTTCACACACCGAA
>JAZPXM010000153.1:0-6037 GCA_045543675.1 Acutalibacteraceae bacterium | reverse complement strand
ATGCCAACTTTTCTTCTTTACTGTGACTAATATTTGTTCCGCCTTTTGGTCTTCCCATTACAATCACTCCCTTTCTTTTATTCTAACATAAAAAGTGATGGTAGACACTTTTTTGTGTCTACCATCACTATACCACTTCATACCGTGACGGTACATTCTCTCTTTTTTTTAAAGCTAACCTATACATCCATAACGATGTTACCCACGCCGTCTAAAATATATTTCGGACGGTACGGATAGTTGCCCACGTCTTCGCGGGCGGTACAACCCGTCAACACCAAAACGGTATCCAGACCCGTTTCAATACCTGCAATAATGTCGGTGTCCATTCTGTCCCCCACCATCACCGCTTCCGCCGAGTGCACACCCAGCATCTTCAGACCCGTACGCATCATCAACGGGTTGGGTTTGCCGACAAAGTAGGCAGATTTACCGGTCGCCAATTCAATAGGCGCTATCCACGCACGGCAAGCGGGAATGATACCCTGTTCGGACGGGCCGGTCATATCGGTGTTGGTGCCGATCAGTTTCGCACCCTTTTGTACCAATTTTACCGCGTGTACCACGTTTTCGTAATTATAGTTAGCGGTCTCACCCACAATAACGTAATCGGGGTTGACGTCGTTCATCGTGATACCCGCCTCGTACAATGCATTCACCAGACCGGGTGCGCCAATGACATACGCACTGCAACCGGGTGCCTGACTGCTGATGAATTTCGCGGTGGCAAGCGCGCTGGTGTAAAAATGTTTCTCGTTCACATCCAGCCCCATTCTCGCCAATTTCTGCTGTAATTCTCTCGGGGAACGTTCGCTGGAATTGGTCAAAAACAAAAATTCTTTATTGTTGGCATACAGCCATTCCACGAACTCTTTCACACCGGGCAACAGACGGTTGCCGTGATAGATAACACCGTCCATATCGCATATAAAGCCACGTTTGGCACGTAAATTTTCCATACTACATCTCCTTGCAGGTTTATCAATGACAGTATACTGTGTTTTTTTAAAATGTGCAAGCGTTTCTTGGGGAATATACAAAAAACGCGTAGTGGGTCTCACTACGCGTTTTTTTCTTTCAATGCACGTTCCGCTTCGCGCTTCATATCGCGCTTTGCGGCGTCTTCGCGCTTATCATACAGTTTTTTGCCGCGGCAAAGCCCCACCTGCACTTTGACCCGCGACCCTTTAAAATACAAAGAAAGCGGAATCAAGGTGAGACCCTGCTGTTTTGTGAGACCGTACCAGCGCATAATTTCTTTTTTGTGCAATAACAGCCGTCTCACGCGCAACGGGTCGCGATTGAAAATGTTGCCTTGTTCGTAGGGACTGATGTGCATACCGTTGACGTACATTTCGCCCTCTACCACACTGCACCACGCATCCTTAAGGTTGACGCCGCCTTTGCGAATAGCCTTAACTTCGGTGCCGCACAGTTCGATGCCGGCTTCTACACTTTCTTCCACAAAATATTCGTGGAACGCTTTGCGGTTTTCGGCAACCGTTTTGATGTTTTCTTTTGCCAACGCCGACATCTCCTTTCGTACAAGCGGTTGGAATTATAATGTATTTCTGCCCTCGAGCGAACGGCGAAGCGTTACTTCATCCGCATACTCCAAATCGCCGCCCACGGGAATACCGTAGGCAAGACGGGTGATTTTTATGGGAAATGCTTTTAAAAGCCGTGCCAAATACATAGCGGTGGCTTCGCCCTCTACGGTGGGGTTGGTCGCCATAATGACTTCGGTGATATTCTCATCGGTCAAGCGCACCAGTAACTCTTTCACGCGGATATCTTCGGGGCCTACCCCGTCCATCGGGGAAATGGTCCCGTGCAACACGTGGTAAAGGCCCGTATATTCACGGGTACGTTCAAACGCCGCCACGTCCCGCGCGTCTTCCACCACACAGATGACCGAACGGTCTCTGGCGGGCGCGGCGCAAACGGGACACAGTTCCTTGTCCGCCAAGTTACAACACACCGTACATTCCCGTATTTTCTCACGCGCATCCTGAATAGCTTCCACAAAAGCGTCTGCCTTTTCCTGCGGCGCGCGCAAGAGATAAAACGCGAGTCTACCCGCGGATTTATGACCGATGCCGGGCAGTCCTTCCAACTGCTCGACCAGCCGTTCCAGCGGTGCTACACCATACTCCATAGTATGTCCCCTTAGAAGCCGGGGATATGCAATCCGCCGGTAATTTGTGCCATACGCGTATCCGCATCCGATGCGGCTTTACGCACCGCTTCGTTGACCGCCGCTTTGACAAGGTCCGCGAGCATTTCCGCATCTTCGGGGTCAATAACTTCGGGGTCGATATGCAGTCGCACCACTTCGTGTTTCCCGCTAACGGTTGCTTGTACAGCACCGCCGCCCGCCGAAGCGGTATATTCGGTTTCTTCCAGTTCTTGCTGCAACGCCGCGGCGTCTTCCTGCATCTTCTGTGCCTGACGCATCATTGCCTGCATATTGCCGGGGCCGCCGCCCATACCTTGCGGTAATCTTGCTTTCATAGTTTTTACTCCTCAGTTGTAATATTCAAGCCCTGCGCGCGTCCTTTTTGTAAAAACGCGGCGAGCGGATCTGCGGGAATTTCGTCCTGCGGTGTCACCTTTTTCTTGATGCCGATACGCATATTGCGACCGGTTACTTCACGAATGACCGAGAGAAAAATTTGTTTATTGCCGTCCCTCGTCGCAAGCGATTTAAACATTTCATTGTCGGTGCAAACCAGTACGTAATCACCGCGAATAAACGCGGTGGACCCGATAAGCACCCCTTGTAACGGCGCACACGCCGTACCCAGCCGTTCGACCACTTCGCCCCATTGGGTAAACGGGCGTTCTTCGTCGTCCGCAGGTGCACTCTCTTGGGGCGCGGAGGGCGTTTCCACGGGCGCCGTTTCCTGCACGGGTGCAGGCGGAACGGGGTCTGCCGCTACGGCAGGTTTCGGTTCTTTCACAGGGACAGGTGCCGCTGTTTTTACGGTCACGCCTGCCGCAAGCGCACTTTCCAACGCGGCAACACGACGCAACAGCGCTTCGCTGCCGCTGTCCAGTTCGGGACGGCAGAGTTTTAATACTGCCATTTCCATTTCCACGCGACGGGACACGCCACCGCGTAAACGGTCCAGCGTTTCCTGCAACACGGTCAAACATTGCAACACCGCGGCGGCAGACTGCCTTGCTGCAGCGGCGCGGAGTTTTTCCCATTCGTCAGGGGACGCAATGATCAGTTCGGTGGGGTCTTTGACCGTTTGCACGATCATCAAATTACGGTAGTGTTCCACCCATTCGGCGCACAGCCGTTCCATATCTTTCGCACCGCGGTACAGCGTATCCAACAGCGCCAGCGCGGCGGCAGAATCCCCTGCGGCTACCGCGTCGGACAGTTGATACAGATAATCACTGCCTGCCATTCCCGTGGCTTTTGCTACGGCATCGGCAGTAATTTCTTCACCGACCGACAAACATTGGTCCAAAAGCGACAGCGCATCGCGCATCGCCCCGTCTGCCAGGCGGGCGAGCAACAGCGCCGCATCATCGGTCACCGTAAATCCTTCGGCTTGTGCCACCTGCTGTATGCGTGCCGCAATCGCGCTCGGCGCGATACGCCCGAAATCAAACCGCTGACAGCGAGACAGAATGGTGGCGGGCAGTTTATGCACTTCGGTGGTCGCCAGAATAAAGATCACGTGTGCGGGCGGTTCTTCCAACGTCTTTAACAACGCGTTAAACGCACCTGCCGACAACATATGCACTTCGTCAATAATGTAGACGCGATAGGTACCTGCATTGGGGGTATAATTGACCTCTTCGCGCAGTTCACGGATGCTGTCCACACCGTTGTTGGATGCGGCGTCGATTTCGGTAACGTCTAAAACAGAGCCATCATCAATGCCGCGACAAATTTCACACTCGTTACAAGGGTCGCCGTCTTTCGGGTGCAGACAGTTGACCGCTTTTGCAAGAATTTTGGCACAGGTGGTCTTACCCGTACCGCGACAGCCCGTAAATAAATAGGCGTGCGCCAAACGGTTGTTTTTGATTTCATTTTTGAGAGCGGTGGTTACCGCTTCTTGCCCGCTGACATCCGAAAAGGTCTGCGGACGCCATTTACGATACAACACCTGATACATACTTTCACCCCCAAAAAATTACGTGCCCTTAGGCATACAAACGGACAGGCAGACTGTGGCGCACGGACGACACCGCTTAATGCTGCTCGGTTCCCCGCCTGACATGGTTCACAGCGCACCGTCGCACAGGACCCATCCGTTTGTATGCCCAAAAGCACGCGTGTATATATTATAATATACCAAAAGAAAAATGTCAACGCAAGTTGCGAACAAAGTTCGCAACTTGGCAACAAACAGCAACGAAAAAACCTCCGACAAGCGGAGGTTTTGTTCTTCTCATTATACCAATTACGCGTTGGCTTTTTTAGCGAGGGCGGACTTTTTCCGTGCAGCCGTATTCTTGTGCAGGAGACCCTTCGCAGCAGCCTGGTCAATTTTCTTCACAGCGGCTTTCAAAGCTTCTTCTTTGTTTTCGCCGGCAGCGATAGCAGCGTTAGCATTTTTGATCTCCGTACGGAGCGCAGAACGAGCAGCCTTGTTGCGTTCAGCTTTCGCAGCATTAACCTTTACACGCTTCTTGGCGGATTTAATATTGGGCATGGTCACACCTCCTACTCTAACTATTTCAAATCACGCACAAGTCATAATAGCACCCTTTTTCAAAAATTGCAACTGTTTTTTTGAGAATATTGAGATTTTTTTCGCAAATACTGCATATACCCCAATAAAAGGCAGGAAAAAGTATGATTTTTCGTACAGATTTAGCAGTAGAAACCGCAAAAAACGCGGATACACTCTCCAAAACGGATTTTGAAAAGTCGGTAACCGTAGCAGGTGCGGTCACCGTTACCACCCTACATCTGCACTCGGATGCGGCGGCTGACGCTATCGGAAAACCCCGCGGCACCTACGTAACGTTAGAGTTCCCGACCCTTTCGGACGACGAAAAGGAACTTTCCGAAACCGCTGCATTGCTTGCAAAAGAGATTGTCTCTCTTCTGCCCAAAGACGGCACCGTCTTAACGGTAGGATTGGGCAACCGCAATATCACACCCGATGCGTTGGGGCCGCGCACGGCGGATATGGTGCTTGCCACCCGTCACATCAGCGGGGAATTTGCAAGAAGTGTCGGGCTGGACGGATTGCGACCGTCGGCGGTGCTCATCCCGGGTGTTTTAGGGCAAACGGGGACAGAAAGTTGTGAAATTGTACGCGGTGTGTGTTCGGTGGTGTCCCCTGCCGCCATTATTGTGGTGGATGCTTTAGCGGCAGGGGATGTGAAACGGTTGGGATGCACCGTGCAGGTGTCGGACAGCGGCATTGCCCCCGGCGCAGGGGTCGGCAACCACCGCCGCCCGTTAAACGCCGACACGTTCGGTGTGCCGGTTATCGGCATCGGCGTGCCCACCGTGGTGGATGCGGCTACCATAGCCGCCGCGTACGGTACAGCGGTTACCACACCGCAGGAAATTGAAAACTTGGTGGTAACGCCCAAAGAAATCGACCTGGTTATCAACCGTGCGGCGCGGCTGATTGCCGCAGGCATCAACGCCGCACTCCAACCTGCGTTTTCGCCGCTGGAATTGATTTCGTTGGCATTGGCGTAGTTTTTGTTGCGGAATGGATAAATCCATTCCCTACATATTCTATCTGTGCGGTTGACATTTTTACATTTTGTGCCTATAATACATACAACCGATAAACACGCCTGTATAGTTAAATGGATATAACAGCCCCCTCCTAAGGGGCAGTTGTAGGTTCGATTCCTACTGCGGGTGCCAAAAAATCCTGAATGCGACAGCGTTCAGGATTTTTACTGAAACTTGTCAAGATTAGTGGACAGATAAAAGAGTGAAAAACTGGTTTGGAATGTAATAACCAATACCTGAATGCAGTCTTTCTGAATTATAATAAAGTTCAATATAATCAACAATTATTCTTGAAGCTTCTTCGAATGG
>JAZPXM010000152.1:0-47124 GCA_045543675.1 Acutalibacteraceae bacterium | reverse complement strand
AACCGTTGCTGATACCGTTTACTACTTCAATTACATACGTCCTGTTCGAAAACTTAAAAGAAAACCGCCAGTCCAATACAGGCTTGAACTGGCAACTTAATTCTTTCCTTTTTTGTGTCTACTAACTATTGACTACTTCATGTACCGTCACGGTACATTCTCTCTTTTTTTTAGAAATATATATGCATCTGTTGCGCGGTTGCCGCACCCTTGATGCAATACCGCTTTATTTTTTTAATATGGTAAAGGATAGGTGGTCTTTATCGGTGATGTAGGAGATCTTTCTGCCTTTGAGAGACGGGACCCTTGACCATTTTCCTTTGTCAAACAGATCGGCTTTGGCTTTGTTCATTTGTTCGAGCGAAGTAAACTGCACACATATCACCGACTTGTCCCTTTGATCGTCCAATATGGCGGCGACCGTTTCGAAATTGTAGGTCTGCACACGGTAATGGTTGTAGACGTAGTAATTGTATTTTGTGGCGGTGGGGTCGGGAATATTAAACAGACTTTCGTCCTCTATATGCGTTTTGTTGAGTTCCCGTTTGGTGATGCAGAAATAGTCGTATTTCGCGTCGTTGGGGTAGCGTACCGCCCCGCTGTCGGTACGCCAATCAGCATCGTCCCACGTAACGTCCAAAAAATACCCTTGGTCATCCAATTCGATGTAGTTCCATGCGTGTGCGCCGCCTGCATCACCGCGCACGTAGGTGCAGTTATAGCCGAGCCGTTGCATAATTACCTGAAACGCTTTGGCGTATCCTGCGCACACCGTCGCTTTTTGCACAAGGCAACTGTATGCAGAGTAAATATATTCGCTGGATGCCACGTGCATAGTCTTTTTGGCTTCTTCCAAACGGTCGTAGTCGTAGTAGGCGTTGTGCGCAATGTAATCGTGCACAAATTCCACCCTGTCATATACATTGGTATATTTCTCGGCTTGCGCTACCACCGCATTTACCGCCGACTCAAAGATGTCGATGTATTTTTGCGGTGCGGACACGTAGTCCCAGAATGCATAGGCACCCAATTGAATGGTGATGGTGTCGCTGTTGCTGTCAAAACCGCGGGTGCCGTTTGCTGTCCAGCCGCCGTTCAGCCAAAACAATTCGGGGTGATCGAGCGAAAGGGCGACTGCCGCACGGTTGGTGGCGGCAACATACGTGTCATAATCCACTTCGGAAAGGCGGCATGTAAGGTCGCCGTTTTGTGCGGTCTGTAATAAAGCACGATACACGGTCTTTTCGGTGGTATTTAATTGCGCGTAGTAAAAACGGTCATCCACGGAAATATCGTCTATTTCGCTCGCAGGGGTTTTAGACGCAAACAAGCCGTTGTTGACCAGTTGCGTTACCACGAAAATGATGACCACCAGAAAAAACAGATATTTAAAACAGCCGCATCCTTTTTTCTTATTTTCCATACGACACCTCCGCGTTTATCGCTTCACGGAGCAGGGTAATATCCGTATCGGGATGCTTGCGCAAAAGCAGGATAAGCGATGTTTTCTCGGTGGGGTTATCCTTATCCGACAACAAATGGATACCTACGAAACACAATACAAACAAGATGCCTACCGCTACATAAAACAGGGTACTGACAAGGGTGGAGTAGAAAGACCCTACGGTTACATATAGTCCTTGGGTAAGCAACGGCACGACAAAACCGGCGGTCAAAAATCCGCCTGCGCCGCGGATGTTGGCGGCGGACACCGTTCCGTCCTGTACGAGACGGCGTTCGGCTTTTTGTGCGCTGTCAAACGTGTGCCACAAGGTGTAACCGTATCCCATCAACACGCCAATAAGCAGGTGGCAGGGAATGGCGGTGGCAAGGCGCAACCATAAAGTGTCCCACCCGTTTTGCCATGCGTACGCAACGCTTTCAAACGCCGCAAACCCCAGCGACACAAAGGACGCGTAGATCAGCCCGTCAAACAAGCAGTTAAAGTGGCGACTTTTACGGGTAATGAGTACCAAAAGAAGCCACTTTATACTGTTTTCTACCAGCGCCACGCCGCAAAAAGCGAAAAGTGCGGTGTGTGCGAAAGCGACACCTGCGTTATCGAACAGCAACGCGCCTTCTGCGGAAAAGGATAGGCGGGACGCAAACCACCCGTCTATCAGCCCTGCTATGCCGCGTTCAGCGAAATACGCGGGGATAAAGCCGATGCCGCCCACCAAAAACAGCAAGGAGAGTAATCCTTTAGGTTCTTTTTCCACGCGGTCTTTTTCATAGATGTACCAGCATAACAGCAGAGTGGGTAATAACGCCACCAAGGAAATTTGCACGGATATGTATTGCATATTTATGTCTCCTGTTCATCATCTTCTGCGGGATGTGCCAAGGTGTATTGTATCTGCGCCTGAAATAAAAACACCGCGAATTCCAAAGATCGGTCACCGTTGCAAAAGTCTGTTAAGTCGGTATTGGCAACGTCAGTAACGGTTTTTAAGCCGATATTTTCAAAAAACGTGCGTATATTTTCGGGCATATCCAATAACAAATGAAGCGGCAGGTCGGGAACGACCGCGTCCATACGGGTATGTCCCTTGCGGAAAAAGTTCCAATGGGGAATGCTGAGCATAATTTCTGCGGCGGTTTCCCCGTGGTAAGCGCCCATTTTTTCGGCGAGCGGGTACAACACGTCGTGAATATCCCGCAGATCTATGGTTTCGATGTTGCGACCATACGACAAAGCGTCGGAAAACCGCGCCAGCCGTCGGGGACCGTCGTCCTTCTCTGCAACGGGCAAAAGGCGTAAGTTGCTGACCTTTCGAATATACTCTTTATACGGCGGCGCTTTGTCTGAAAGCGGCGGTTGTGTGTACTGTACCACCCGCAATGTTTCCGCAACCCGTGCGCCGGGCGCGTTGCCGTCTTCACCGGAAAAAGCGTATTTTACTTCTTCGGTATGTAAATATAATCCGCCGATGTTTTCGTATATCTTGTTGCCGTTGATATCGTATACGTCCACCGTGTTGGTAAACTTGTCGCCGCGATAACACACAAACAAAGCAATTTCCTGCAACCGTACGGAAAAGGGAACGATGCTTTTATACAGCGGCGGGACCAATACGTTCCCGCGCGGGTCGACAACCCCGAAAAAGCCGCATTGTTCGATTTGTATTGCCGCACAGGCGGCGCTTTGCGTCAAATCGTGCTGTTGATACCAACCGCGCAAAGACCGCAACACGCTTTTGCTCAGCGTTTCTTCTTTTTCACGCATCAGGGGATTGAGGGGCCGCTCTAACCGCAAAAGATATCGACGGTCTTCCACATCCGTGAGAAAATTTGCGTTTTCAAACAGGTTTTTCTGCGCGGGGGCGAGCGGGTCGGTGACAAGGTCACAAAACCCGTACCCGCGGCGAATAAACAGCGGGAAACACGTGTTATTTTCAAAATCCCATATCAAGTCACACGCCATTAACACACTGCGTTGTTCTTCGGGCAGTTCGCGCTGACAAATATGAAAACAGTCTCTTAAAAAATACCGGATACGCTCTGCTGTAGCTTCGGTAGTCGCGTACCGCAAAATATACGGGCTTATCATAGCGGTTACCCCCTTTTTATACCGCTTTATTATAGCACAGCGCAGGCGGTTTTGAAAGACTTTATATAAAAAAAGAACATTTTCTTTCAAAACAGAATAAAATGTTGCATTTTGTGACTTTTTGTATTATGATAAAATTACGTATAGGGGGTATCGCTATGGAAACGTGTTTTGATAAGGTGATGCGACAAAAAGAAGCGGAACAGTTACGCCCGTTGATCAGAAAATGGGAAACGCTGTCCGAAAATATGCGGGATCAACCCGTGCATGCGCCCATTTTGTTGCCCGATATGTTGTGGGTGGCAAAATCAGGTGTCGGCAAAACGTTCTTTCTGGAACTGATTGCGGAATATCTGGAATCTAAGGGTAATTTGATGGAGTTTTACGGGGACGTGAAATTCTTCGAGTTTGTGCTGGGGTATACGCCGCCTGCCGCGCCGTTCAGCGAATTGCAACGGTTGATGGAAGCGGTAAAAAATGCGGCGGGTTTCCGCAGCGAGTTTAAAGGGATTATCCGTATCGACGTGGACGAATGGGTAGACCACTACGAAGAGCGGTATTTCGCGCATTTTATGGAATACCTTGCCGCGCATAAAGATACGTGGTTTATTATTCTGTCTGTCAGTTGTGCGGACAAACAGAAGTTACATAATTTAGAAGCGTTTTTGTCTATGTTTTTGCGTATAGAGCGGGTGGAACTGAAACTGCCCAACACGCAGGACCTGACCGATTATATCGAAAAAAATCTTGCCGCTTACGGCTTGACCCTTGCGACAGACGGACGGGAATTGCTTGGCAAAACGGTGGATAAGATGCGCAAAAACAAATATTTTGACGGGTATAAATCGCTGGGGTTGCTGTGTCAGGAAATTGCGTACACGGTATTTTCGAGCGGCAAGTTGGCAACCCGTGAATTACACGCAGATACGTTAGCGGCGTTTGCACCCGACAGCGCGTACGTGGAACGCACCGTTGCCAATTTGGAAAAAGTGAACACCATAGGGCTTGTGAAAGGTGGTGCTGTGTAATGGGAAGCACCCATCGATATGACAGATATATGGTCGGCAACCAAGAAACGCGTTGGTCGACCGTAGAAGAGATGAAACGGGCGGGCACCTACGTAGACCTTTTTGCCGACACCTATCCCGTGGCAGGTTTGCCGTTGCTGTCCGACGGCAAAGAGGCGTACGTGGACGGTGCGGATACCCACACGCTGATTTTCGGCGCGACGGGGTCCAAGAAGACCCGTTTGTTCTGTATGCCGTTTATCGGGTTGTTTGCAGGTGCGGGTGAATCGTTTGTGGTCACCGACCCGAAAGGGGAACTGTACGCAAAAACCGCGGGTTTTGTAAAAACCAAAGGGTATAAAACCGTCGTACTCAACTTCCGTGACATCGGTCACGGTGATATGTGGAATCCGCTTGCTTTGCCGTATGAAATGTACCATTCGGAAAACAAAGAGCAAGGTATCTCGATGCTCAACGATTTTGTCAACACCATCGCCGAACCGCAAAAGGCGAACACCAAAGACGTGTTCTGGCCGGAAATGGCAAGCGCGTATGCACTTGCCAATCTGCTGTTGATGGCGGAATGCGGCACGGCGAAAGAAATGAACGTCGGCTCGCTGTCCGGCTTGTGTTCTACGGCGAGTGAGAAGGTGCTCACAAAACTTGCCGAAAGAATGAGTGACGAGACCATTGCGGGAATGAATTACAAAGGTGTGTTGGCAGGTGCGGAAAATACCCGCCGCAGTATTTTTGCGGTGCTGTACGGTATGGTGCGCATCTTCAACACCCAGCCCAATCTTACCAAAATGTTAAGCGGTAACACAGTGGATATGCGGCGGTTCGGCAGAGAGAAAACGGCGGTGTACATTATTGTGCCCGACGAAAAAACCACCTACCATTTTCTTGTTACCACCTTTATTAAGCAGGCGTATGAAGTGTTGATCTCCGAAGCGCAAAAAGAAAAGAATTTCCGCTTGCCTGTGCGTGTCAACTTCGTGTTGGACGAGTTTTGTAATATCCCCAAAGTGCCGGATATGCCGGCGATGATCTCGGCGGCGAGAAGCCGTAATATGCGGTATTTCCTGGTGGCACAGAGTATGCACCAACTGAAAGGTAAGTACGGCGAAGATGCCGACACCATTAAAGGTAACTGCGATAACTGGGTATTTTTAACGTCTAAGGAATTGTCGTTGTTGCAGGAGATCAGCGCCTTGTGCGGGGAGATATATACCGCTGACGGACGCCGTCGGGCGATGATTTCGGTGTCGGAATTACAGCGGTTTGACAAGCAAAAGGGCGAGACGCTGATCATGCACGCGCGGCAGTATCCCATTATCACCGAAATGGCGGATATCGATATGTACGAAGCGTTTAAAGGGTATACAGCACCCAAGCAGAGGGCATTCCGTATGCCGCAGGTGGCGCAGTTCTCGGTGGATACGCTGTTAAACGACATTTTGGCGGGTAAAAAACCGTTCCCGTTTACGGCAACGCACGAAATGGAAATAACGTTACCGCAAGCAAAACCCCAAAAACCGAAAAAGAAGTCTGCACCTAAGAAGAAAACAACAGCGCAAGACACCAAACTGCAGGAAAAAGCGGCGCAGACGTATGAAAATTTGTACGGAAGAAAGGACGGTAAAAAATGATACTGAATCCGAATTTTTACGAAAGAGACGGCGGTGTGGAGCATGGGTACGACCTGTTTTCCCGTCTGTTAAAAGACCGTATCGTACTGTTATTTAACGAAGTGAACGACGACTTGGCGTGTTCGGTGATTGCACAACTGCTGTATCTGGAGTCGTTGGACCCGCACAAGGATATTTCGCTGTACATCAACTCTCCCGGCGGCAGTGTATCGGCGGGGTTGGGTATTTATGATACCGTCAAAAAACTCAAATGTGACGTTTCCACCATTTGTGTGGGACAGGCGGCGAGTATGGGCGCGTTTTTGCTGGCGGCAGGCACCAAAGGCAAACGGTATGCGCAGGAAAACAGCCAGATCATGATTCATCAAGTGATGAGTGCCGCTGCGGGACAGGCGACCGATATTGTGGTGGAATCCCGCCATTTACAGCGCCTGAAAGAGCGGTTTAATACCATTCTCGCCGCGAATACGGGGCATACTCCCGCAGAAATCGAGCGGGATACCGACCGCAACAACTGGATGTTTGCGGACGAAGCATTGCGCTACGGCATTATTGACCATGTGATTACGGAGTGAGTACAATGACCGAAAAAGAAATGGATCGTGCGAAATTGATTCGCAATATGACCGCTAATTTGCCGACCTTGCGTACGGCATTGGGGCTGACGCAGGAAGAATTGGCAGATAAAATAGGCGTGTCGCGCGGTACGGTGATTGCCATTGAAACCGGCAAACGGGATATGACCTGGAACACCTTTTTGTCGCTTGTATTGTTGTTTACCAAAAACGAAGCCACCGACCGTTTGTTACAGGTTTTGGAAATTTATACCGACGACTTAAACGCATTTATAAAACTGCAATAAGGGGTGCGGATATGACGGTTGTAGAATTTTTTGACACCAATGCGGTGGAAAATATCGTCAGCGCCTTGCTGTGTGCACCCGAACGGGTGGTGCTGGTGGGTGATAACCACAAACGTATGGCAAAAGCCAAAGTACGGTACGAAGAGATCGCGGCGGCGCATCAACTGCAGGTGACCTTTTCGTATGAATCGGTAAACCGCAACGATCTGCAAGATATTATCAAAAAGCTGGAAACGATCATTGCCAAATACGGTGAATGTACATTTGATCTGACCGGTGGCGAAGATTTGTATCTGGTGGCAGTAGGCGCTGTGTTTTGTGCCCACCGTGATAAAGTACAACTGCATCGCTTTAATATCCGCAACGGCAGGTTATATGACTGCGATGCGGACGGGCAGATACTCGCCGTAAAACAGGCATCTTTGACCATTGAAGAAAACGTGAAAGCGTATGGCGGACGGGTGATCTTTGAAGCAGAAAAAGAAAACACCACCTACCGTTGGGATTTTAATCAGGCATTTTGTGCCGACCTTGACCGTATGTGGCGCATCTGCAAGAAGAATTACGCACAATGGAACGATGCGGTGCACGCGTTAGACGGCTTTCACACCTGCTGTGTGCAGGATAAAACAGCATTGTCGGTGTTTATTGAACCCGAGCAGGTCAAAGACGTACTGTTACAAAGAGGGTACCCCGCGTTTTTCTCGGGCAGTTTCTTCAAAGAACTGGAAACGTATGATTTGATACAAAACCTGACCTTTTCTACCGCAGGCATTGCCTTTACCTACAAAAACGAGCAGGTAAAGCGGTGTCTTACCAATGCGGGCAGGGTGCTGGAGTTGTTTGTGACCCAAACGGCGAGAAACCTTACCGACCAAGACGGCAAGCCGCTGTTTGACGACGTGATGACGGGGGTCACCATCGACTGGGACGGCAAACTGGAAGCGGACAAGCAGGAAGTGAACAATGAAATGGACGTTATGTTGATGAAAGACCTGACCCCGATTTTCATTTCCTGCAAAAACGGCCGCAACTTTAAATCGGACGAACTGTATAAACTGTCTACCGTTGCCGAACGGTTTGGCGGACAGTACGCTAAAAAAGTGCTGGTT
This sequence comes from Acutalibacteraceae bacterium, assembly GCA_045543675.1. GTDB lineage: Bacteria > Bacillota > Clostridia > Oscillospirales > Acutalibacteraceae > URNF01. The sequence continues at coordinate 38,944 of JAZPXM010000152.1, read as the reverse complement.
GCCACCCGCTTGGATGAAATGCGGGAAAGCGGCGAAGCGATTGTCAATCGCGCCGCCGAAATGGGTATTACGGTAATCAAAATAAAGAACGACGATCTGTGTGAGCAACGCTTCACGGAAATGTTGCGGAAATTAGGGGGATAAACGATGTTTGATGCAACTACGGCGCAAAACGCGAAAAACATATACGAAAAAATATGCAGTGCGTTGGACGCACGCCAATGGCACTATCAAAGGGATGACGAGTCGTTAGATATCACGTTTGGTGTCAACGGCGAAGACATACCGATGGAGATGCACATTTCGGTAAATGCGGAACGAAAAATCGTGATGCTGATTTCTCCGCTGAACTTTCGGGTCGCGGAAGATAAACGGTTAGATTTGGCAATCGCCGTTTGTGCCGTCAACAGTTTGTTGGCGGAAGGCAATTTCGATTACGACATTGCATCGGGAACATTGGGCTTTCGCATCACCCAGAGTTATCTGGAAAGCGATATCAGCGTACGCGCGTTGGATACGATGATATCCGTTTCTTGCGGGTTGACCGATAAATTCAACGATAAATTTAAGGCCATTTCTACCGGCGAACTGGATGTACAGCGCTTTGTAGAAGATTGGTTTGCACGATAAGGGGGCGGCAAAATGAGTGAAAACATAAACAAGGCACGTGAAGTGTTTGCGGGTTTGTGTGCCGCGATAGACGCCCGCAACTGGAACTACGAAAAAGACGAAGAAAAGTTGACCATGCATTTCGGCGTGACCGGCGAAGATTTGTTGATGAAGTTTATCATTGTGGTGGACGCACAGCGGCAGGTGGTACGCGTGTTGTCACCGTTGCTCAGCGTGTTCCCCGAAGACAGACGATTAGAAGGCGCCATAGCCGCTTGCGCCATGACCTATCCGCTGGCGGACGGTTCGTTTGATTTTGATATCCGTGAGGGGATTTGCTGGTTCCGTCAATCGGCATCTTTCGTGGAAAGCACAATCGGGGACGGACTTTTGCAGTATATGATATCCTACACGTGTACAGCGGTGGATATGTATAACGACCGTGTGGATGCATTGGCAAAAGGCACACTTTCTCTGCATGATTTCTTAGAAAGCATCGGCAAAAGATAGGAGATAGGGAAATGAGTACAAAACAGACGATATTAGAGCAGGTTTTGGCGTATGCCAAAACCGTTGGCGGCGAAAATAAGCCGTTAACGGCGCATCGCTTTTTGGTGGCGGTGGTCGACCTTTTAGACCACGTATATACGGTGGAAGGTGCAAATTTGCAGGAAATATCCGCCGTTATCGCTATGGCACAGTTGGATACGGGCAAACTGAAAAAGGTGATGATGTCCCACATAAACAGTACAGCGCCCGCGGCGTATTTTGACGGCTTGTTTATGCAGAAAATACTGCTGGAAGCCAAAGACCGCGCGGAAAAACAAGCAAAAGAACTGACCGTTGCCGCGGTATTGGAAGATATTATTCTCCGCCCGAATGCGGTGATGGACGGGTTGCTCAAAGTGTGCATAAAAGACGGTGTCATTCCCGTTACGACTAAATTGGCAGACAGCGGCGTGCTTCCTGATGATATTATGGCGTCGTTCCGCAATCTGACCCAACAAAATGCGCCTGCACAGCCGGCACAAGCGGCGGCACCTGCCGCACAGACGGCGTCTGCAGGCAGCACCGAAACCGCCGACGATATTGCGGCGTTGACCGCACAGGCGAAAGAGATACAAGCAAGCCTGTCTAAAGTGGTATTCGGTCAGGATAACGCGGTGGGCACCTTTGTCAGCGGCTTTTTCCAGTCGGAGATGTTGCGTATGACCGACGACAAACGCACCCGTCCTGCCACCTTCTTGTTCGCAGGCCCTCCCGGCGTGGGTAAGACGTTTTTGGCGGAGCAGGTGGCACAACTGCTGGGCAGACCGTTCCAGCGGTTTGATATGAGCGAATATTCGGGTCATGAAGCGACGGTGGAATTTGTCGGCTCGGACGACGTATACCGCAACGCGAAAGCGGGTAACGTCACGGGTTTTGTGAAGAAAAATCCCCGTTGTGTGTTGCTGTTTGACGAAATTGAAAAGGCACATTATAACATCATCACGCTGTTTTTGCAGTTGTTGGATGCCGGTCGTTTGCGCGATGCCAAAACGGACGAAGAAATTGATTTTAAAGACGCCATTTTGATCTTCACCACCAACGCAGGTCGGCAGTTGTATGAAGACAGCGACATCACCGATTTTTCGGGTCTGTCCAAAAAGGTGATCTTGCGTGCGTTGCAAAACGATATTGACCAGCGAACCGGCGAGCCGTATTTCCCTGCGGCGATCTGTTCCCGTTTCGCGTCGGGCAACGTGGTGATGTTTAACCACATCACCGCGCAGAACCTTGTCGGCATTGCCAAGCGTGAAATGCGCCGCCACGCAGATAACTTTGAAAAGAAATTCAATATCACCATTGACATTGACGATGCCGTTTACGCGGCGTTGCTGTTTGCAGAAGGCGGCGCGGCGGATGCACGTACCGTACGCGGCAGAGCGGAAGCGTTCTTTAACGCGGAGATCCACGAGTTGTATCGCTTGATGAGTGCTGACAACGTCAGCGCGGTGAAAACCGTAAAGATCGGCGTGAAATTGCCTGCGGATAATGCGCAGGTACGGCATTTGTTCCTGCCTGCGGAGAAGCCGACGGCACTCATTTTTGCAGACGATGCTTTCGCGACGTATTGCACCGAAAACGATACCTGCAATTTTATTGTGACGAACGATTTGGCTAAAGCCGCCGATGCGTTGCGTGAAAAGGATATTGCGTTTGCGGTGGTGGATATTCTGTGCGGCGTAAAAGAAAATGCCGACGGGTATCTGAACATTGAAGACGTAGAATCCGACGGACGTACGTTTTTACAACATCTGTATAACCGCTATAACACCACCCCCGTGTATATGGCACGCGGGGCAAGGGAATATACGGCGGAAGAAAAAGTTTCGTTTGCGCGGATGGGCGTGCGCGGTGAAGTGAATTTCTGTGACGGCGCACAAGCATTCTCTGCACGCATTGCGGATATTTGCGAAAGCATCCATCGGCAAAACAGTATGCTCAAATTGGCAAAAGCCAATAAGGTGGCGGGCTTTAGCACGTCGCAGACGGTAGACACGGCGGCAGGCGTGGCGTGTATCCATTTGTTTGACTTCCGTTTGACCGTTGCAATGGATGCCGAAGACGCGAAAAACGTGCTGAGCAACATCACCAAACCCAACGTGAAGTTCAGCGAAGTAATAGGCGCTGAAGACGCAAAAAAAGAATTACAATATTTCATCAAATACTTAAAAGACCCCAAAAAATTTGCGGGTGCACAACCCCCGAAAGGTGTTATTTTGTACGGCCCGCCCGGTACGGGTAAAACTATGCTCGCCAAAGCGATGGCAAGCGAATCGGACGTGACCTTTATCTCTGCGGTGGGCAGTCAGTTCCGCAAACAGTATATCGGACAGGGCGGCGACGCGATACGGGATTTGTTCCGTACGGCGCGTAAATATGCCCCCAGTATCCTGTTTATCGACGAAATTGATGCTATCGCGCAGGAACGTACCGGCGGCGAGAGCGGCGGTTCCCGCGAAGTAGAAGCGACCTTGACCGCCTTGCTTACCGAAATGGACGGTTTCCGTAAGGATACGACCAAACCCGTGTTCGTGTTGGCGGCAACCAATTTCGACGTGGAACCGGGCAGCAAAAAGAGTTTGGATGCCGCATTGATGCGTCGTTTTGACCGCCGTATCTTTGTGGATTTGCCCAACCGCGACGAACGCACGCGGTATTTGAAAGAACGTACGGCGGCCAACCCTGCATACCGATTGACCGATGCGAAATACGACAGCATCGCCATTCGTTCTACGGGTATGAGTTTGGCACTGTTAGAATCTATTTTGGAACTGTCCTTGCGTATGGCGATCCGCGACGGCGACGGCAAGGTTACCGACGAGATTTTTGACGAAGCGTTTGAAACCTTTAACGGCGGCGAACGCAAAGAATGGGATATTTCCACCTTAGAACGCGTTGCACGGCATGAGGCGGGTCACGCTTTTCTGTATTGGCACTACGGTGAAACCCCGTCCTATCTCACCGTTGTGGCACGCGGCGACCACGGTGGGTATATGCAACACGGCGATACCGAGAAAAAACCGTTATCCTCCAAAGAGGACCTGCTTGCGAGAATTCGCACGTCTTTGGGCGGTCGCGCGGCAGAATTGGTATATTACGGGGAACAAGACGGGCTTTCCACGGGCGCTGCGAGCGACCTTGTGAGTGCCACCCGTACGGCGCAGGCGATTTTGTGCAGTTACGGTATGGACAAAGACTTCGGGTTGGCTGTGATTGACCCCAACGGTGGTATGGCGGAACAAGTGCACGCCGCGGTGAATCGTATCTTAGAAGAGCAGATGCAAAAAGCGGTTGCGCTGATTGCGGAAAATAAGCATAAAATTGATGCGCTTGTCGGCACGTTAATGGTGAAAAACCATATGACGGGCGACGAAATCGAAGCGGTGCTCAAAGACTAAACACAAAAGGCAGTGATGTAAAATGTTTTCTTCCATAGATGCCCGCGCGGCAGTTTTCGGCGTGGCTTCTTTGGCGTTGATAGCGATAGCGGTGGTGATTGCGGCGGTATATCACCGCCGCGTCTCCCGCGCGAAACGGCTGTTTACCGCGTGGCAGGTTTTTACGGCAGGCGCGTATGTGGCGGTTGCGGTGCAATATCTGCCGATCATACATACCGTCAACGACGTAGATAATCTGTGCCACCGTCGTTTCACGACGGTTGTCTGGTCTTTTGTGGAAGCGGCGCGTGTGTTTGCGCTGGACGGCGACGTGGAAATGATACGTAGCGGGCTTAGCAACGTTACAACCGATTGGCTACAGCAGGTGTATACCGCCGCGGCGGTGCTGACCCTGCTGTTAGCACCCGTTTTGACAGCGGTTGCCGTATTATCTTTTTTCCGTAGCGTAACGGCGCGTATACAGTACGCGGTTTCCGGCAAAAAGCCGCTTTACGTGTTATCCAAACTCAATCCGCAGTCGGTGGCGTTAGCACGCAGTATCCGACAAGCCAAAGGCAAAAAAGCCACCATCGTATTTACCGACGTGTTTTTGGAAAACGGTGAAGACGGGTTTGCGTTAATGTGTGAAGCACAGGAAAGCGATGTCGGGGGTATCTGTTTAAAGCAGGATATTACCCATCTGCGCCTTGCTAAAAACCGCAAAGCGGCGTTGTTTGTGATAGGGGACGATGAGTCGGAAAATCTGGAACAGGCCATTCGCTTGACCGCCGCGCATAAAAAGCGCGCCAACACCACCGTGTACGTATACGCAAACAGCGACGGCGGTGCGCACGTTATTGATGCCATACAAAAAGGCGACCTGCTGATACCGCCTGCCACCCGCGAAAAATTGTTAGACCCCGCATTTGATGTGCAGGCATTTTTGCAAAACGGGGCAAAGGCAAGCGGACTCTCTTTTGACGGCGGTTTCCGCATTTTGCGTATGGACAGCGTATATTCGCTTGTGTTGGATACGTTTTGTAAATCCCACGTTTTTGAGTTGTGTAATGATAAGGTGATTTCACTGCTCATTGTGGGTATGGGCGAATACGGCAAGCAGATTTTAAAAACGGCGCTGTGGTTTTGCCAGATGGACGGCTATCGGCTGGAAATCAACGTGGTGGACAGCGGCATAGACAAAACGGGACGGCGGGATATCGAAGAAGTATTGCGGCAGGAATGTCCCGAAATTCTGTCAAAAAATCCTTGCCGCATAGACGGCGAAGCAACCTACGACCTGCGTTTTTATAAGAACGTGGATTGTTTTACGGCGGCGTTTGATCGCTTGTTTGAAAATCCCGCATCCGCGGCACGCCTGCGCCGTACCACAATGGCGTTTGTGGCACTTGGCGACGACGATAAAAATATCCGCGTTTCTATTATGTTGCGGAAACTGTTTGACCGTTTGCAAGGGGTGGATAATGCCGCTTGCGAAGTGATGCAGAAAACAGGTGCGGCAGATGCACCCCGTATTTACGCGGTGGTGTACGACGATAAAAAGGCGGAAAATCTTAACGTAGAGCCGCGGGAAAAGGAAGATTCGTTCCTTGTTAATTACAAAGGTACACCGTACCACGTGCAGTTTATCGGTAATTTATCGTCTCATTTTGCGTATACTGTGATAGAGAACGAACAAAAACGCGAAGCGCAGGCGCTTGACGACCACATTCGCTGGATACAGGCGGACGGTGTGGAAGGCAGACAAAATGTGATAAACGGCATTACGTCTTTCTTGAACTTCGAGTATTACCGACAGTCGTCGGTAGCCAAAGCGGTGCATAAAGAGATGTTGGAAAGCACGTTTGGCACGGTAGGACCGTGTACCGGTACCGACAAAACAATATGTTACTGTGAAGCGTGTCGCCGTAAAAAGACCGAGCATATGCGGTGGAATGCGTATATGCGTGTGAACGGGTATTGCTACGGAGAACGGCGCGCCGACCGTGCGCTTGTACATCCTGACCTGCAGCGGTGGCAGGACTTGTCACAATTTTCGAAGAAAAAAGATTAGGAGAATACGATGTATATACCAAAACCTTTAGATACATCTGCCGTTTTGTTGGACGACGGATTGATAGAACTTACCGAAAAAATAGCCGAGAATGTCCATGAAGTGTGGGCGGCGGGGCGTATTGCAGACGGTTGGACCTACGGCGAAAAACGGGATGATGAAAAAAAGACCACCCCGTGCCTTGTGCCGTATGCCGATTTAACCGAAACCGAAAAAGCGTACGACCGCAACACGGCATTGGAAACCATAAAACTGATCATTGCGCTGGGATATACGGTGGAGAAGAAATAAACCGCAGACACCTTTTGGGTAAATGGAAAAGAGAAGATACACAACATTTGTGTATCTTCTCTTTTTGCTTAGTCGATTCAGAAAAAGAAAAAGTTCTTCAAATGAAAATATCACGAAACCCTTGACCGATGCACCTTCCCGCGCAAAGGGGTTGATTATTAATTCATAGGATATGTATATAATTACAGTAGGTTTTTTAGTTGCTCCGGCAGAGAATAATGCTATAATGGAACAAAATAATACTGCAAAGATGTTGTTCGATATAACAACGATAGCAAATACGATGCTCACCGTCAGCGGCAAAACAGTAGGTTGTATTCCGTAAAAGCGGTGAATGTGTTTTTTCAAAAATGCGTTTACATTGCGATAAATGTGGTCAGCAAAGCCCTGTTTGACCAGGGGTTTTGTAATTTTACTGGTTGGTAACCGCGCCTCTCTCTCCGATAAGCATATTTTGGATGCTTATTGCAAAGCGGTGCCATAAAACTGTGCTCTCCCCTTGAAAAAGGGGAGAGCACGCTACATTTATTGAGAATAGTATATGTTTTAGGAGAGATAGCATATCGAAGATATATCACCCATTTGTGCCAAGGACGGATATTGTTGTGAAAGACTGACCAAAAGGTGTATGTGTGGGGGCAAAAACGACCAAAAGTAGTGTGGCTGCGCTGTTCGACAAATTCAAGTTTAGAATACTCCGTTATTGTACTTTCTTTGTACTGCAACAATGCAACCTAAGCCAATCACCAAGCCTATGATAAGTATAACAACGGCGAGTAAACCGAAATTTTCAAACAGTCCTGTAATGCCACTGAGTAGCATTGCAGTTGCGATAACAAGCATTGCTTTTCCAAAGGCTTTTCCGTAGGCTGATTTGTCTTTGACTTTTGTCTAGTGGTAATCGTGAATTAAATCCGTTTTACCCTTGTAAATTGCAATACCCAGTACCGTAAACAGAGCTGCAACCAAAAACATAATAATAGAATATAATAACATACAAACACCCCTCTAAATTCTTACTTATTGAGCAGATTGTATCACGCTTTGCTGCGCTTTTCAATGATATATCGCTGACGCGATATGATGTTATGCTCCGCATAATGATGTTGCTCGTTTCACTCGCAATGATGCGATGTTTGCCCCAAAACATTAGGCGAAGCCGACATCATTAGCGTCAGCGGCATCATTAGTAAAACGACATCATTTGCCGAAGGCAAACATCATTCAAAAAACGCACCTTTGTCGGTAGACAAAAGTGCGTTTTTTGTTGGTGCGGGTAACAGGACTTGAACCTGCACAGCCTTGCGACCATTAGAACCTGAATCTAACGCGTCTGCCAATTCCGCCATACCCGCATATTTTGCTCGTCGGTGGTACGCCACTCAACGAGCGGTATTATAACACGATATTTTACACTTTGTCAAGCATTTGCCAAAACTTTTTATTGGATAATCGGTGGATTTAAAAACGCATTAGCGTTACAGACTTCTATATTCGGCGTGCCGACAGGCGCAAATGGTTGCTTATTTACACACGCTTGATAGTTCGCTTTGAAATCCGCAAACGTCAAGTCGCGGTCGCGGAAAATGGAATCGGGTGTAAGCAATCCCAATTCATACATAAACGGTCCTGCATACCCCGCTTGCTCCAGCAAAGTAACCAGTTCCACCCAGTTTACTTTGCCTTCATATGGCAACCAATGCCGCTCGTTCATAAAATCGTAATCAGACACGTGCAGGGTGATGATCTTATCCCCGAGAGCGCGGATAAAGTCGCTGTTTTTCTCGGTGAGCAGGTGATTGGTATCAAAACACACGCCCAAATTTTCGTGTCCCGCAATCAACTGTTTAATCTCCGCTGAACAGTTGCCAAGGCAGGTGCGCGGCAGGTCTTCTACCGCCACTTTGATGCCGTACTGTGCCGCGTAATCGGCAAGTTTACACAAATGTTCTGCGGCATACTGCATCTGTGCGGCGCGGGTATCATCCGCGTTCGGTTCGCCGCTTGGATGCACCACAACCACCTTAGCGTCCAGCAATGCGGCTTGGTCTACGCCGTGCTTATGCACCACCAGCGTATTATCCTGCACCTCTTTATCAAGCGAGGAGGGGTCTAAATAGCGGAACGGATAAAACGGCAGGTGAAGAGACCACACCGGCACCCCCGTCTCGCGCGAAGCTGTCGCCGCCGCTTTGAAATCGGCATTAGCATAAGCGGCGTAACTTAAGGACACTTCCATACAGCCAACGCCCGCTTGTGCATACGCTTCAAAAGCGGCCTTATCAATGCTTCCCACACAGCAAGAAGACATACCCCAAATCCAATTTTTTGCATCCATATGTGCCCCACCTTTCCATTCCTATTATAGAATGGCGGGTGGTTTTGTCAAGTGGGGGCGACGATATTTTCTCATCCCGCAACACCCAATTTTTCTCGCAAAACGTCTAAAATTTTTCGTTCTTTGCGTGAAACTTGCACCTGGGTCATTCCCAATCGCGTGGCGGTAGCCTGCTGGGTCAAGCCCCGCAGATACCGCAAGGAAATGAGTGCTCTGTCCCGCGGCTCTAATTCGGATAACACCTGCCGCAGGGCGAGCGTATCGGTAATCTGTTCTTCCGGTGGCGGCACGGGCAGGTCAATGCTATCGGTTTCCCCGTCATCACGTTCGGCGGTGAGCGACACGGGCGGCAATCCTGCTAAAAGCGCTTGGGCGATTTCTTCAGGCGTATGGCAAAGGCGTGTTGCTAACTCGTTGACCGTCGGTTCACGGTCCAACTCTATCACCATTTTATTGCGTTCGCGGTTAACTTTCAGCGATAACTCTTTCAGCGATCTGCTCACTTTTACCGTTCCGCCTTCACGGAACAGACGGCGGATCTCGCCTAAAATCACGGGGACGGCGTAGGTGGAAAACTGTAATCCGCGGGTTGCGTCAAACCCATCCACCGCTTTGGCAAGACCTACGCACCCTGCTTGAAACAAGTCGTCGTATTCTATGCCGCGGTCCCGAAATCGTCTGGCGCAACTGTGCACAAGGCCGATATTATCGCAAATTTGTTGGTCGCGGGTCATACGGGTTTATCGGCTTGCCGCAGGTGTATGTACTTTTCCAAGGTGACGGTGGTGCCGCTTCCCACCTTAGACCGCACCCGCAACTTGTCCACAAAGGTTTCCATAACCAAAAAGCCCAATCCCGAACGGTCTTCGCCGCCGGTAGTGTACATCGGCTCCATGGCTTGCGCAATATCGGGGATACCGCGTCCCTTGTCCCGCACTTTGATAATTACCTTGCCGTTTTCGTACAAGCGTACGGTCACCGTAATCATACCGATGCTGTCAGGATAGGCGTGGACGATGCAGTTGGTCACCGCTTCGGACAGCGCCACGCGGATATCGGATAACTGGTCCACCGCAGGGTCTAACTGACTGATAAACGCCGCCACCGCACTACGCGCAAATCCCTCGTTTGCCGAACGGCTTAAAAAGGTGATACGGGTCTCATTGATTGCTTTCATTGGTCGCACTCTCCTCTGTTTGTAAAATCCCTAATTTTTCCATTCCCGCCATTTTCATCATTGCGAGATACCGCGCTGTCATACCGCGCACCGTGAGTTTGCCGCCGCGGGCACACAGTAGTTTATACCGTCCGAGAATCAACCCTACCCCCGAACTGTCCATAAACGATACTTCGCTGAAATCCAAAACAAGGCATACAATACCGCCGCTTACCACAGCACCGTCTATTTGTTCCCGCAAACCGCCTGCGGCGTGGTGATCAATTTCCCCGCGCAGAAAAACGGTGAGCGTTCGATCCTGCTTTTCAAACTTAACGTCCATTTGAAACATCCTTTCTACTGTTTTGACAAAAGAAAAAAGCCTTATCATTACGATAAGGCTTTTTCGATGAAAAATTTGGTGAATTCTGTTGGTGGATCATAAAATAATACACACAGCGTGCGCGGCAATACCCGCGCCTGCACCCGTAAAGCCCAGCCCCTCTTCGGTGGTGGCTTTCACGTTAACGGCATCTACCGACACACCGCACGCTTTGGCGATGTTTTTTCGCATGAAGGGGATAAAGGGGGCAAGCTTCGGGCGTTGCGTCAAAACGGTGGCATCAATGTTGCCCACCGTGTACCCGTTTTCTTGCAAACGGGCAACTACCTGCTCTAACAATTTAACGCTGTCCGCATCCTTGAAAGCAGGGTCGGTATCGGGAAACATACCGCCGATATCACCAAACCCCGCCGCGCCCAACAACGCATCGGCAACAGCGTGTAACAGCACATCGGCATCCGAATGGCCGAGCAATCCTTTTTCGTACGGAATATCCACGCCGCCCAGTATAAGACGGCGGTCTTCCACCAACTTGTGTACGTCGTAACCGTGTCCTATCCGCATACTGAAAACCCCGCTTTATCGATCAAACAGCGCGGAGAATGCTTTGTGCGCCATATACACGTCGGTTTTGGATACCACTTCAAACGGTGCGTGCATAGACAGCACAGGCACGCCTAAGTCAACGGTATCTACGTTTAAATTGGCGATATATGCGGCAACCGTACCGCCACCGCCTGCATCCACTTTGCCCAATTCGCCCGTCTGCCACAAAACGTCTCCCGCATCCAGGAAACGGCGGACAACACCCATAAATTCCGCAGATGCATCCGAACTGCCGGATTTACCGCGGGCACCCGTGTATTTGGTGATGCAAACGCCGCGGTTTAGCTGGCAAGCGTTGGATTTCACCATCACTTCCGGATAGATGGGATCAAACGCCGCGTTCACGTCGGCGGAAAGGCAAAGGGAATTGGAGAATACCGCTCTGGCGGTGGTGCCGCACGCGGCGGCCAGATCTTCGATGAAATAGGTAAGGAACGCCGACTGCAATCCAGTGTTACCTTCCGAACCGATCTCTTCTTTGTCAGCAAGAATGGTCACGGCGGTATACTGCGGCTTGTCGGTGGCTAACAACGCGGTAAGCGCGGGATATGCGCATACGCGGTCATCCTGTCCGTAACCGCCGATCATACTGCGGTCAAGGCCCAAATCTTTCGCGGGGAACGCAGGCACGATCTCCAATTCTGCGGAAACAAAATCCGCTTCCACAATGCCGTATTTCTCGTTAAGAATTTTTAAGATGTTGAGTTTTACAAGGTCACTACCTTCGCCGTCTTTTAAGGGGTACGAGCCGATAAGCAGGTTTAAGTCTTCGCCTTTTACCACTTCGGCGGCTTCTCGCTTCATCTGGTCTTTGCCCAAGTGGGGAAGCAGGTCGGTGACACAGAAAATGGGCTCGTCTGCCGCTTCGCCGATACAAACGGTGACCGCTTCACCGTCTTTTTTGATAACGATACCGTGTAAAGCGAGCGGGATGGCAGTCCATTGATACTTTTTGATACCGCCGTAATAATGGGTATCAAAATATGCAAGATCGCTGTCTTCGTACAGCGGATTGGGTTTTAAGTCCAAACGGGGAGAATCAATGTGCGCGGCGGCAATGGAAACGCCGTCAGCGAGCGGTTTTTCACCGATTACCGCAAGAATAAGGGCTTTGCCGCGGTTATTGACATATACCTTGTCACCCGCTTTAAAACTGTCTGCGGGGTCAAACGGACGGAAGCCGTGTTGTTCGGCGAGCGCTACCGCCACCGACACCGCTTCCCGTTCGGTTTTCGCGTTGTTCAGGAAACGCTTGTACCCCTCAGCGTACATCTGCGCCGCCTGTATTTCGGCGGCGTCCAACGCTTTTACAGCGTGTTTGGTCTCGTAACAAAGATTTTCTCTTAACCGGTCGGTCATAAAAAACACTCCTTTCAATGAATGCCATATAGATCTTTATATATAGTTTGTGCATTTTTGACTTTTTTAACGTAATCGGCGGTTTCTTTATACGGAATGGTGTCCAAGTGCACACCGTCTGTAGAATAGGCAGGGTCTTTTAACCATTTGGTGACGGTACCTTGACCTGCATTGTATGCCGCTAAAGCCGCTATCGGGTCTTCAAACATTTCGTGCAGCAGTTTTAACGTGTACGTGCCGTACCGCAGGTTTGTTTCCGGGTCGGTGAGTGCGGTTTCGGGCAAAGGGCTTTTCACACCTGCCCGTGTCTGCGCCCAACGGAATGTGGCGGGGGTCAACTGCATCAACCCGACGGCACCTGCGTGGGATTTTGCGGTAGGGATAAAATGACTTTCGGTGCAAACGACCGCACAGATCAACGACGGCGTCACGTCGTATTCTTCACTTATCTCAAAAATATAGTCTGTATATTCCAGCGGATACGCGGTGTACAGATATTTGCGATACCCCATAAACACCAGTGAGCATAACCCCGCCAAAATAACTGCGGCAAGTAAAATGAGTGCTAACACACGGCGGGCACGACTCATGTGCACCACCTGCCTATCTGTTCACACAGCGCTTGCGCCTGCTGTAACAGCGCGGCGTGGTCGCCGTTGTTTTCCACTATCCATTCCGCACGGTCTTTGTAAAACGCGACCGGCGGCTGTGCTCGCATACGCAGTTTGGCGGCGTCAGCGGTGATACCGTCACGCGCCATAATACGCTGACAACGCAGGTCGTCGGGTGCGATTACCGCTACCGTGTGGTCACAGGTCTTGTCAATACCCGCTTCAAATAACAGCGGCGCATCTATAATAACCGCCGTAGTGCCTGCCGCTTGTAACGCGGCGGTTTTTTCGCTCATTACAGCGATAATGGCAGGGTGGGTAATGGCATTTAAGCGGGCGGTTGCCGCTGTATCCGCAAATGCACGGGCGGCAAGCGCTTTGCGGTCTAACGACCCGTCGGGAAGCAGAATGTCCCGCCCGAAAGCATCTGCCAAAAGGGAGAGGGTAGGGGAACCGACGGCAGTAACTTCCCGTGCGGCGGCATCTGCGTTGACGGTGGGAAAACCGTGCGCGGCAAGATAGGCGGCAACGGTGGATTTTCCCGCGCCCGTAGGCCCCGTAAGCCCGATTTTAATCAAGTGTAATCACCTCAAAAGCGGCGGCACGCAGTAAACGGTTGTACACGGCAAGCCCTACCCCGTCGGGAGTGGGACACGCGGCATACATCACGGTGGCGCCGATATCATCTGCACGGCGCAAGGCGTCAAACACCTGCCTTGCCTGTGCGGCGTGGTCGTTTCTGGCACCGTAGGTGAGAAACGGCACACAAAGTGCGGTCTCTTCTCCGTCAAAGGTCAATGCCAGCGGACGCTCGTCCTTTTTACTGTTCACAAACGCGGCGAATTTTTCGGCGTTGGCTTTCACTAACACCACCCGTGTTTTCGGCGCGTAATGTTTGTATTTCATACCGGGGGATGCGGCTTTTGCACCTTCTTGCAAAGCGGCGGTTACCGCAGGGTCTATCACAAGGTCGCCGAGCACCGCGCGCAACTGGTCGGGGGTCACCCCACCGGGACGCAACAAACGAGGTGTGTCGGTAGACATATCGATAACGGTGGATTCCACCCCAACGTCACAGTCGCCGCCGTCCAACACAGCGGCAATCCGCCCGTCCATATCTTCCATTACCCGTGCGGCGGTGGTGGGGCTGGGTGAACCCGAACGGTTGGCGGACGGCGCCGCTAACGGACAACCCGATGCCGTAATAACTGCCCTTGCCACGGGATGTGCAGGAAAGCGCACCGCGACGGTGGTAAGCCCGGCGGTCACTTCTTTGGGAATACACGGTGCGGCGGGTAAGATCACGGTAAGCGGTCCCGGCCAAAAGGCATCAGCGAGCGCTTTGGCTTTTTCGGGTATATGGGTAACAAGTGTTTCCCAATCCGCTATGTCCGCAATATGTACGATAAGGGGGTTGTCTCCCGGTCTGCCTTTTGCTTCAAAAATACGGGAGACCGCCGTAGCGTCCATAGCGTTTGCGGCTAAACCGTATACCGTTTCGGTGGGGATGGCGACAAGTGCGCCGCTTTGTAATAAGGCACCTGCCGTTTTAATGCCGTCACAATCGGCGGTGAGTAAACGGGTATCCATCATTCCGCCTCCTGTAACTTCGCGGTCTGGTCCGCTGTGATAAGCGCATCGATAATTTCATTAAGGTCGCCGTCCAAAATACTGTCAATACGGTATAACGTCAACCCGATACGGTGGTCGGTGACGCGACCTTGCGGGAAATTATAGGTGCGGATGCGTTCACTGCGGTCACCCGTACCAACCTGCGCTTTGCGGTCGGCGGCGGTGGCTTCGTGCTGTTTTTGCTGTTCCTGCTCAAACAGACGGGCGCGCAACACACGCATTGCCTTGTCTTTGTTTTTAAACTGACTGCGCTCGTCCTGACATTCTACCACCATACCTGTCGGCAGGTGGGTGATGCGGATAGCAGAGTCGGTCTTGTTGATGTGCTGACCGCCCGCACCGCTGGCGCGGAACGTGTCGATCTGTAAATCCGAAGGCCGAATTTCCACTTCCACTTCGTCGGTTTCGGGCAATACCGCCACCGTGACGGTGGATGTGTGAATTCTGCCGCCCGTTTCGGTTTCGGGCACACGCTGTACGCGGTGCACACCGCTTTCAAATTTAAAACGGCTGTAAGCGCCCGTACCGCTGACCGAAAAACACACTTCTTTACACCCGCCTAATGCGGTCTCGTTGATGTTGACCGCTTCGGTGGAAAAACCTTGTTTTTCGGCGTACATACTGTACATACGGTATAAAGATCCGGCAAACAGTGCCGATTCTTCGCCGCCCGCACCCGCACGGATCTCCACAATAATATCGCGGTCATCTAAAGGGTCTTTCGGCAATAATAAGATCTTCAACTGCTGTTGTAGCCGCGCGACGTCCTCTTTGGCGGTGTGCAGTTCTTCCTTGGCGAGTTCTTTCATTTCTTTGTCTAAATCCGGCTCGGCAAGCAAAGCGGTAGCATCTTCCACCGTTTGTTCGGCCGCTTTCAAAGCCCGCACCGTTTCGACCAAGGGTGCCAAAGAAGCCGATTCTTTCAGCAACGCTTGATACCGTGCGGTATCCGCGATAACGGTAGGGTCGCATAACCGCCGTTCTATTTCTTCAAAGCGGTTTTCAATATCTTGTAGATTCGCAACAGCCATACTGGTTTCTCCTTAAAAATAATTTTGAAAAGAAAACCACGCTACAACCGTTTGACCTCTTTGATGTTTTTTTCAATTTTATGACGGGGCGCTAAGAATTCGTGTCCGCAACCGACACAACGCAGGCGGAAATCCATCCCTACACGCAGAATGTGAAATGCTTTACTGCCACAAGGATGCGGCTTTTTCATGGTAACGGTATCGCCGACCTGAATATCCATAGTTTCCCACCTTTCAAAGCATATATATAATCAGTATAACATAATTACATATAAAAACGCAACGGAAAAGTGATATTTTCAAAAAAAGGTTGCGCGATATGCAGAAATACAGTAAAATAGCAGTCAAAGGAGTGTGCGTATGAAACGGTATATGTGTATATTGCTTGCGATCTGTTTTTTGATATCTCTGACCGCTTGCGGTGACCCGACGCCGCAGAAAATAGACGAAGAAACGGTGAAAATCGTGGTCATTTGCGACGGAAACGCAGAAGATGAAACGTCGCAGGCGGCGGCGTACGAGACCCAGTTGCAAACCGCGGCACAAATGATGGGGTTGCAGGAAGAACAATATGAAGTATGTGACGGCATTGCCGAAAGCGACAGCAGTTTTACGGAAAAGGCCGCCGTCACCTACATCCAAGACGGGTATAGCATTGTTTTCGGTGCCGAAGCGGGATACGCGCCCGTGATGAAAAAACTGGCGGCAAAATATCCGCGGGTCACCTTTGTGCAGATAGGGGACGCGGACGCGTCGTTGCCGAACTATTACGCGTATCACGTCAAAACGTATGAGGGCGCCTACCTTTGCGGTTTGGTTGCAGGCGGATTTGCCAAAACAGGCAAACTCGGTATGTTGGCAGAAGATCTGACCACGCCCGAAACGCATCAAATGGCTAACGCCTTTTTGCTCGGTGCGCAGGTGAGAAAGCCGCAGGCCACCTTATTTGTGACCGCAGCAAAGGGGACAACAGATTACGCATCGCCGTTATCCCAACTGGTCCACAAAGAATGTGAGGGTGTTCTGATAACGGTGGACAGCAAAGAAGCCGTCGACTATGCAAAGGAGAGCAATATGCGGCTGTACACGGTGTACGGGCGACCCAATACCGACAACGTTGCATACCGTGTAGAGATACGGCATCAAGGTCAAATGGTAGATACGTTCCAGGCGGTGCTTTCCGGAAAGACACCGTACTATAATCATATGCGTGTTGGATATGCCGACGGGTTTTTACAAGGTGAAAACGGCTTTGAAGAAGACAGCGCGGACGGGTATATCGTGCCGGATGCCGCAAAGACCTTTTTCATGAAAGGGCAATGGGACGTGTTCTCAGGCGTAAAACTGGCGTGGGACAGCACGGTAGCGACTTTCGCCGAAACCCCGACCGCTGTCAAAGACGCGGAAGGAAATATCCGTATTCCTGCAGGCGCAGGTATCCCCACTGACGAAACCTTAAGCGGTATGGATTGGTGGATGCAGGGTGTTACGGTGATAGAAAATTAAAGTATACCGCTTTTTGTGTTTGTACAAAAATATACAAAAAAATGCCATTACCGCCACCGAAAACATACGGTGGCGGTTGTTTTTGCTAAAATTTAGGGGTGCGGTTTGTGCAATCGTTACAAATATAGCCCCTTTTTATTGCCTTTTTTCCAAAAAGGGTGTATAATGCATAGGTGGTATATGTTTGAGATGAAAGGAGGCGCGCCCGTGGCGGTAAAGACCAAAGAGAAAAAACCGAAAAAACAAAAGACGAACCGCGTGCGGGAAGCGCTGTTACGTCTGCATAATAAATTGTATAAATGGAATTATGCGGTGGGCATCTTCACCGTTTCAAAACTGCGCCGTGTGTGGCGGCATATTCGCAGAGAGACCCGTCCGATGCGTGGTTGGTTGCTGAGTTGGTTTCACCGCAATTTCTCCGACCGTTTGCGTGAATTCTGGCAAAAAGTGCGCGGCATTAAAACGGGGGTACAGGTATCCTTTGCCACACCGCGCACCCCTTTCAAAGAAAAGCCTGCAAAGGCGATTGCCGATTTTTGCGGTTGCGTACGTACCTTTGCCCGCCGTTATCCCGCGGTAATAGGGCGGACGGCATCTGCCGTGGCGCCTGTTTTGGCGGTTTTGGTGTTGGTGATGACCGTACAGTATTGGACCACCGCTGATTTCGGTATCCGTGTGGAATACGAAGGCGTAGACGTCGGCTATATTGCGGATGAAGGTACGTATATGGCGGCGGCTGACCTTGCCCGCGAACGCGTGTATAGCGAAGACGGTGAATTTACCATCAGCGATACGCCGACTATGCGCGTAAAACTGTTGCACGCGGCACCGTTGATGGACACTTCTGCTTTGTGCGATGAGATTCTTCGCACAAAAGGAGATGCGATCAGCGAAGCGAGCGGTCTGTACGTAGACGGCAAGTTTGTAGGATCTATGAAATCCCGTGCAGAACTTGACGGTGTGTTAGACGCTATTAAGAAGACCTACTGCGACGGCGGTGACAACGAACGTGCGGAATTTATTCAAGACGTTACCGTTTCCGATGGGTTATATCTAACCGAATCGGTGATGACAGCCGAAAAAATGAAAGAAAAACTTACAGCGCAAGCGGTTGTTAAGAAAGAGCACATCGTACAACCGGGCGATACATTAAGTTCCCTTGCGCGTAAGTACGATATGACCATAAACGAATTGCGCACGATGAATCCCGACGTGAAAAACGACGTGATTTATGACGGGGAACCGTTAATGGTACAGCGTCCACAGCCGTTCTTGCGCGTGAAAGTGGTGCGCACCGTACAGTACACCGAAAAAATCGACTACACCACCGAGAAAGAGTACGATAACACCAAACTGGTGACGTACGAGAAGGTGAAAGTGCGCGGTGTGGAAGGCAGTCAGGACGTGACCGCCGAAATCACCTACGTAGACGGTGTGCAACAGAGTAAAACCATTCTGTCTATTGAAGTGACCAAACAACCCGTCACGAAAGTGGTTGTGGTAGGCACGAAAAAGGTGGTCAACTCCAGCGGCGGCAATATCACGGTGGGTGACGGTGTTTCTACCGGCAGTATGCTGTGGCCGGTGCCTATTTGCCGCAATATGTCCCGCGGTTGGGGATACGGTCATTATGCGTTGGATATTTGTAATGGGCCTGTCACCGTAAACAGAAAACCGTTTATTGCCGCGGACGGCGGCACGGTGGTGTTTGCAGGCTGGAACGCAGGCGGTTACGGTTATATGGTAAAAATACAGCACGCGAACGGTCTGCAAACGCTGTATGCGCATTGCCACACGCTGTATGTGGTAACCGGTCAGAAGGTCAGCCGCGGACAGACGCTTGGTCTTATTGGCTCGACGGGACGCAGCAGTGGTCCGCATCTGCATTTCGAAGTTATCCGTAACGGCTCACGCGTCAATCCGTTGCTGTATGTAAACCGTTATAAATAATGTATGTAAAGGAAGGCATTGTGTAAATGCCTTCCTTTTTTATCGGTTGTTTTTATTTCGGACGACCGATGGTCGCCCGTACGATGGTTATTTTTTGTTTTTGCGGCGGCGCATATAACCCATTGGCTCGTTAAGATGTGGGTTGACCTCTCTATGCGTTTTTTGCGATGTTATGCCTTGCGCAATTTCCGGAAATTCGTTACCCGATTCAGCGGTAGGTTGGATATTGTAGGTGCCGTATTTATGCAACATGGCAAAGGCATCTTCCGGCATACCCGCGATCTCCGCTAATGCCATTTCGGTGGTGCGCATCTGCTCGATCGCTTTGTTTTCACTATCTCTCATTTTTATCACCCCTACACAGTATATCCATAAAAAAATTCCCTTTCACCTAACGTGAAAGGGAATTTTTGGTATTTTTTAAAAATTATTTACCTTTGGTCGCGGCTTTGATAACAAACAAAGTCGCCAAGGTCAGCACAATGCCGATAGGCAGAACGATAAACCAGCTCTGCACGAAGCCCGCAACGATGTAGCACACAAAGGAGATACATGCTACGGTCAATGCATACGGCAACTGGGTGGACACGTGATTGACGTGTTCGCACTGTGCACCTGCGGAAGACATAATGGTGGTATCCGAAATGGGCGAGCAGTGGTCACCGCAAACGGAACCGGCAAGACACGCGGACATACCGATGATCATCAGTTCGCTGCCTGCGGGGAATACCGCCAACACGATCGGGATAAGGATGCCAAAGGTACCCCAGGAAGTGCCGGTGGCAAACGCGATGCCGCACGCCACCAGAAAGATGATAGCGGGCAGGAAGCTGTGCAACGCACCTGCATTCGCCAAAGCATTCTTTACAAATACGTCGGACTGCAACAGACCGGTCATATTTTTGAGTGCGGTCGCCATGGTGAGAATCAAAATAGCGGGTACCATTGCGATAAAGCCCTTGGGCACACACGCCATAGCATCTTTGAAAGATACGAGACGGCGGGCAATCAGGTAGATAACGGTGATAACCAACACCAAAATGCCGCCGAGCGGTAAGCCGACAGTCGCATCGGTGTTACCGAACGAGCCGATAAAGTCGCCGTTATAGTCACCGCCAAAGAAGCCGCCGACGTAAATGAGCGCCAGAACAGACACGATGATCAACAAAACGATAGGCAGGATAAGGTCAATAACTTTACCTTTCGAGTTACCTTCTTCTGCTGTTTCGCCACCGGTGACAGCGCCGCCGAAGGTGAACAGGTCACCGTTTTCCAGCGCGTTCTTTTCGTGCTTTTTCATCGGGCCGTAATCGAATTTCATCAGCGCGATAGCAATAATGAACACGAAAGTGAGCAAAGAGTAGAAGTTATAGGGGATGGCTTTGCAGAACAGCGCGAGCGAAGAAATTTCTTCACCGTTTGTACCGACAACACCTTTGGTATATTCGGATACTGCCGCCGCCCAGGAAGAAATGGGAGCGATCATACAAATCGGTGCCGCCGTAGCGTCGATCAAGTAGGATAACTTTGCGCGAGAGATTTTCTGCGCATCGGTCACGGGACGCATCACCGCACCGACGGTCAGGCAGTTGAAATAGTCGTCGATGAAAATCAGCACGCCGAGTACAAAGGTGGCAAGCATCGCACCGACACGGCTTTTGATATGGGTCTGTGCCCAACGGCCGAATGCGGCAGAACCGCCTGCGCGGTTAATAAGTGCCACCATAACGCCGAGCAGCACTAAGAACACGAAGATACCGGCGGTACCCGCAACTGCGTCGATAAGACCCGCCTGGGTCATCGTATCGATAGTGCCTACCACGTTAAAGTTGTTGTAGAACAACGCGCCTACAACGATACCCACAAACAGGGAACTGTACACCTCTTTGGTAATCAGCGCCAGCACGATAGCGACCAGCGGCGGTACCAAAGACCAGAAGGTGGAAATAAAGGGGTTGGTTTCAGCGGCGGCGCCTTCGGTGGCGGCGAATACGGTTACCGTAAACACCACCAAGAGCAATACCGTAAAACCGAGAAGTAACCATTTTTTGCTTTGCTTCATCTTGGATTTCCCTCCATATGTATTTTTCAAAAGAAAAAGGCCGCAGCAAAATGCTACGGCATAAACAAGTTTTTGCCGATAGCGCTCCACTACTGTGACAGTATACGGCATATTTTCCCGTATCCCAGCATACGTCCGTCGGAAAACCAAACGTATACTTCGGCGGCGTTTCCTTTTCCGAAAGTCGATTTCCGCTTACCCTTTCGGTACTCTTAAACGTCGCAACCTCTATCTTTTATGTACTAAATATACCATATTTATTATCTTTGTCAATATTTTTTGCAAAATGTGTCTTTCGCTGTTGCAAAACGGCGGACAATGTGTTACAATCCCAAATTGAGACTCATTCTCAATTTGGAGGAATGGATATGACCTACCGTACCGCACAAAAACAAACGCTTATTGCTTTTTTGCGCGAAAATGCCGAAACCGCGTTTACGGTGGATGCGTTGGCGGTGGCATTGGGCGGTGAAAACGGCGTGGGGAAAAGTACGCTGTACCGTTTGTTGCCTGCGTTGGTGCAATCGGGCGAAGTAAAGCGGTTTTATAAGGAAAAGTCCCGCACGGCTGTATATCAGGCGGTGGGATGCCGTCATTGTGACGAGCATCTGCACTTAAAATGCACCGATTGCGGTAAATTGTTGCATTTAAACGACGATGCATCTGCCGCTGTGCTACGCAACGTATTGCGCGGCAGTCATTTTGCAGTAGACGAAAAACAGACCGTGTTATTCGGCAGGTGTGAAAACTGCCGCAGAAAGGATTCCGTATGAAAAAAGTAGTATGCCTTATTTTGGCTGTATGCGTATGTATCGGTCTCGTCGGATGCGGCAGTACCGATACCGATGCAGTAAAAATCGTTTGTTCCGCTTTCCCGCAGTATGATTTTTTGCGAGAGATCACCAAAGGTACAGACGTTGCGCTCACGCTCTTACTGCGTCCCGGGCAGGAAAGCCACGATTATGACCCGTCTTCTAAGGATATTGCCGCTATCCACGCGGCGGATATGTTTGTATACGTCGGCGGTGAATCGGACAGTTGGATAGATAAAACGCTGGAAACGGTGGACACCGAAAACAAAACCGTTTTAAAATTGCTCGATATGGCAGAGCCCCACGCGGAACACGCAGAACACGACCATGGGTATGACGAACACGTATGGACGTCCCCTGTCAATGCGATAGCCATTGCAACCACATTATGTGAAGAATTATGTACGCTGGATACGGCAAATGCCGACACGTACCGCGAAAATCTTGCCGTGTATACAGATGCATTGCGCGCATTAGACACCGCTTTCAGAGAAACGGTACAGGACGGCAACCGTAAGACCATTGTGGTCGGTGACCGTTTCCCGCTTCTGTATTTCTGCGAAGCGTACGGTCTTTCGTACCACGCCGCATTTGCAGGGTGTGCCGCATCTACAGAGCCGTCCAGTGCTGACGTGGCGGCGTTGATCGCAACGGTAAAAGCGGAAAATATCCCCGTCGTTTTCAAAATGGAAATGTCGGCAGGCGGTGTTGCGCACACCATAGCGGAAAGTACGGGTGCAACGGTATCCACTTTTCACAGTTGTCACAATCTGTCCAAAACCGATTTTGAAGCGGGCGAAACCTATCTCTCGCTGATGCAAAAAAATCTTGCCGCGTTAAAGGAGGCGCTACACTAATGCGTTTAATACTGTGCCACGACGTAGCGCTCGGTTACGAGGGCAGAACGGTTGTGGAGGACCTTGGCATGGAAGTGCATGCAGGCGATTACGTATGTATCGTCGGCGAAAACGGGTCGGGCAAAAGCACGTTTATGCGTGCGCTTTTGGGACTGAAAAAGCCACTTGACGGGCATATCTGCTTTGAAAACGGGCTTACTCGCCGTCAGATCGGCTATATGCCGCAACAAACAGCGGTGGGCAGTGACTTTCCCGCCACGGTGAAAGAAGTGGTCCAATCGGGGCTGCGCGGCGGTATTTTCCGCCCGTTTTACACCCGTGCGGAAAAAGAAAAGTTGGAACACGCATTTCAATTACTGGAAATTGAAGATATTAAAGATGCCGCGTATAAATCGTTGTCCGGCGGCCAGCAACAGCGTGTGTTGCTCGCCCGTGCGATGTGCGCTACCGACAAACTGTTATTGCTGGACGAGCCGGTGGCAGGTCTTGACCCGACAATGACCGCATCGTTATACGCGACCATTAAAAAACTGCATCAAAGCGGTGTCACCATTGTGATGATCTCTCACGATATTCCCGCCGCCGTCAAATACGCAACCCATATTTTGCATCTGCGCCGCCGTCCGTTGTTTTTCGGCACCGCCGCCGATTACGCGGCAAGTGAACAAGGCAGGCGGTTTTTGGAAGGGGGCGACGCGGAATGAGTATGTTTTTTGCGGAACTTGCCGCCTTTTTCGCGTTGCCGTTTGTGAGCAGGGCGTTGCTGGTAGGCGGTCTGGTATCGCTGTGTGCCGCTTTGCTCGGTGTCACCTTAGTGCTAAAACGCTATTCGATGATCGGTGACGGGTTATCCCACGTCGGTTTTGCCGCTATGGCGATTGCCGCGGCGCTGAACGTATTGGATCTGCAGTTATTTATCGCTATTCCCGTTGTTATGCTTGCCGCTTTTTTGCTGTTGCGGTTGGGTACGGGCGCAGGGGTGAAAGGAGACGCCGCTATCGGCGTTATCGCCACGTTGTCGCTCGCTGTCGGCTATATCTTTCTGTACCGTGCAGGCACTAACGTGGATATTTCTGCGTATATGTTCGGTAATATGTTTACCATTCGTGACACGGATGCGTGGTTGTCTGTAGGAATTTGCATCGCGGTGCTGCTCTTCTTTTTACTGTTTTATCACAAATTGTTTGCGGTCACCTTCGACGAGACGTTTGCCAAAGCGGGCGGTATGCCTGTGACGGTGTACAACACGGTCATTGCCGCTACCACCGCGGTAACGGTGGTGCTGGGTATGCGGATGATGGGTACGTTGCTTATCACCGCGTTGGTGATTTTTCCTGCGCTGACGGCTATGCGGGTATGCAAGAGTTTCAAAAGCGTGGTAATAACCGCCGCCGTTGTCTCACTCGCTTGTTTCTGCTTGGGCACAGTCGTCGCACATTTTTTGAACTTCCCCGCAGGGTCTACCGTTGTGGTGGCAAACGGGATAGCGTTCGCCGTAACATCGGTCATCAGTAAAATACACAAGTAAAAGAAAACCGTCGGTACACTTTTGAATTGTACCGACGGTTTCGTGTTTTCGGGCGGGTAATACGGTGTCGAAAAACGCCGCAGAAAAATTTTCAATTTTTTATTTTAGGGTATTGACAAATTTTAGCACGCGTGCTAAAATTTGGGTGTAACAAAAAGATAGTATGTGTGCAATGTTTTTAATGTACGAAAGGGGAAATGTCTATGGCGCGCATAAATAAGAGCGCACTGACAAAACTTGAAATTATCCAGGCGGCGAGCCGACACTTTTTGGAAAACGGGTATACCAATACTTCAGCAAAGAGCATCTGTAACGATTTGGATATGAGTACAGGGAATTTAACCTTCTATTTTCCGACGAAAGAACATCTGCTGACCACGTTGGTGGAGCTGTTTTGTGATTTCCAGTGGAAACTGATGGAAGAGGAGGCACAGGAAGGATACAGTTCCATTATGGCGATATGCCTGGAACTTGCCGCTTTAGCGGTGATGTGTGAAGAAGACCCTGTTGCAAAGGACTTTTTCCTTTCTGCGTATACCGCGCCGTTGGCACTTGCGGTTATTCGCAAGAACGATGCGGAGCGCGCGAAAAAAGTGTTCGGCATATACCGTCCCGACTGGACCGATGTAGATTTCGTGGAAGCGGAGGTGCTGGTGTCAGGGGTCGAGTATGCGACCTTTATGACAGCGGGGGAGAATGTGCCGCTGGCGATACGCATCAGCGGTGCGCTGGAAACGATCTTAAGCATTTTTGCCGTGCCGGAAGACATTAAGCAAAAGAAAATTAAAAAACTGCTTGCGATGGATTACCGAAGTATCGGGCGCAAAGCGCTGAAAGAATTTAAAACATATGTAGAAGAAGCAAACGAGCAAGCACTTTTGGACTTGTTAAGGAACTAAGGGGGCAATACCATGAAAACCACAAATACTCTCAAAAGACGGATACTGAGCATTGCGCTGTCGGTAGCGCTCTTATTGTCCGTGGTGCCGTTTGGCGCCTTTTCGGTCGCGGCGGCATCGTCCGACCATTACCACCGTGAAGCAGATGCAAGCACGATGGATAACTGGAAAAAATATTTTGATTTAAATAATCTTGATACCGTGAATGCAGGCGGCGTGTGGACCGATAAATCGGTGTTTACCGATGCATCTGCGTTCCCGAACAGCATCACGATGCAGGATAAAGACCGCCATTTTCTGACCGCACTTTCTGCTATTGCGGCGAACAAGGAAATCGTCGGCTATTCCAGCATTCCGACCGATACGGTGCTGGTGCTGGACCTTTCGGCATCTATGAGCAATGCAGGGGCACACGGTGATCTTATTACAGCGGCAAACAACGCTATCGGCAAACTGCTCGCGGAGAATAATAACAACCGCGTCGGTGTTGTGCTGTATTCCGCGAGCACCACGACCGGCACTTCCACCTACGAAGAAAGCGTTACCCGTATTCTTCCTATCGACCGTTACACCACGGCGGCGGACGGACGCTATCTTTCGCTCAACGGCAGAACGGTGTCGGTAGATGATGATGTGGTCGGTGCTGATACGCCCCAGAACCAACTGGGACGCACAAAACAATTCGCCGGCGGCACCTATATTCAGGCGGGCCTTTGGGAAGCCAAAGAAATGTTCGAAGAAATGGATACCGTCATTGGCAATAACAACTGGCAGTCCGGCGACGACCGTATGCCCATTTTGGTGTTGATGTCCGACGGTGCCCCCTCGACCGGTACTTCCTACTATGATGACGTTGAAAATTCCCGTTATACCTACAACTACAGCACCATATATGAGTCTAACGTCGGCAACGGCAATGAGTCGGGACTTACGGCGGGTAATGCATTTTTGACGCAGTTGACCGCTTCGTATGTGATGAACCGCATTGAAACGCACTACCAGCAGAAGGACGCTAACGTGCGCGGTCTGTTCTATACGCTCGGCTTTAATATCGGTGAAAACAGCCTTGCGCAGAGTGTGATGAACCCCGATGCATCCACCGCTACTGATACGCTGTGGGCGACCTATAACCGCCTGACGGGCGGCAGTATGTCGGTAAACGTCAAAGGTCGTAACGGCAACAATACTAACGTTTCCATTGCCAAAAACTCCTATGCGACAAGCAAATCTTACGTGGATCAATATTTCTCCGCGGCGGATAGCGGCCTTTCTTCCGCGTTTGACGCCATTGTGGAAGAAATCATTCTGCAATCCCGCTATTATCCCACCCATTTGGCGGGCGGCAACCCCGATTTTTCGGGTTACGTGGAATTCACCGACGAGCTCGGCGAATATATGGAAGTGAAACACGTAAACGGCATTTTGCTCGGCAATACCTTGTTTGACGGCAATATGATGGCATCTAAGCTTGCAGACAACAGCGAGGAAGGGCTCGGCACCCCTGCCGCCCCCACCGCGCTGGGTGATGAATTTATCCGCGCCGTGAAAACCCGCCTGGGTATTGCCGAAACCGCCGATGCGCAGGCACTGGTTGCCAAAGCATACGCGGATAAACAACTGTATTATACCGATGCGAACAACTGGTCCAACTATATCGCGTGGTACGCGAAAGCGGACGGCACCTACGCCGGTTTCTATGATGAAGACGGTACCGAAGCGAAACCTGCGGATGCGGTGTATATCAACCGTTCTTATGGTTTCCTCGGCCAAACGGTGGGCAGCATTAAAAACAGCGATATGATGTATATGTCGGTGCAGGTGCGTACCAACATCGAAACCGGCAAACAGACCGTTTTGTGGAAGATCCCTGCATCCTTGGTACCGATGGTGACCTATCAAGTGTCTTTGCAGGGCACCAACGTGGACACCGCGACCAACGTACAGTTGTCCTTAGCGGACGAAAACGTTTCTCCCATTCGCCTTGTGTATGAAACGGGCTTGCGGTCCGATCTGAACGCGTTTAACATCACCCGTATTGCAGAAACGCAAGAAGACGCTAAGAGTGACGAAGCGCATGTGGCGGACGACGGGTACACGCGTTTGTTCTGGAACAACGCTTTCGACATTTCCGCTCTTGACCACGAGCATCATAAGACCGCTATGGCGGAATTTACCCCCAATAAGGAAAACGAGCGGTTTTATTACACTTTTGACTCGGCGGTGCATAAAAAAGTCGGCAACACCTATGAACTGGTTGCCAACGAAACACTTGACCCGAGCGGCGAATATTATCACCGCCGTTATACCTTCAAAGAAGGCGTTTCTACCCCTATTTTCACCTATGAAAAAATGTCTGCCGCTTCTATTTCCGCTGCGGTGTGGGATGCCACTTTCAAAACGTTGGACGGACAGACGGGTGCGTACGTGGTTGCGGAGGGAACGCCTGCACGTGAACTGCAGATGTACAGCGAAGAAAAGGCTGTCAATGCGACCGACTCTGCACATATGATCTTCTATCCCTATTTAACCGAGCAGAATAATACCCACTATGTGGATATGAACCTTGGAAACAACGGTCTTTTGGCAGTTACCCCTGCGCAGGGCATCAAACTGTCCAAGACCATTGACGTTTACGAAAGCGGTACGTCCACCGATTTTGCGTTCCGCGTCACCGTGCGCAACGCAAACGGCACGCCTTATACGGGTTCTGCTGACAGCTATGTGACGGCGCTGGACGTGACCCCGAGCGGCACCCCCACGGCGGTTACCTTCTCCGCACAAGGCACCCACGTGTTTGATCTTGCGGCGGATGAGACCTTATGGCTGGTAGGTCTGCCCACGGGTGTTACCTATACCATTGAAGAAGTATCCGATAACGCTGATTATAAAGTGAAATCGGTACACGTGGACGGGCAGTTCACAGGTACTGTTGCAACGGACACCGTTGCCGCCTACTATATTGACGATGTAGATTTTGTTAACACCGTTGTCGGTGAAGGGCATCTGGTTATCACTAAGCAGGTGGAAGATGTAAACGGCAATCCCGTAGATATTGCGGATAGCGTTACGTTTACCGCAGAGGTAACCCTGACCAACGCGGCAGGCGCGCCCGTATCCGGCACGTTTGATTCTACAAACGGTACGTTAACCGTTCCTGCAAACGGTAAATTTACCGTTACCCTTAAAGAAGGCGCGTCCTTCATTGTCAGAAACATCCCCGAAGAGACCCGTTATACCGTTGTGGAAACCAATATCCCGAACGGATTCTCGCTTGACGCGGCAAAGAGTGTTCTCAGCGGCGTGGTAGATGCATCCGCTAACGACCAGGCGTTAATTGTGAATACCTACGTTCCCACCGATGCCAACGGCGCAGGCGTGGATGTAAAGGTGACAAAACGCATCACCGGCAACCGTACCGATTGGGTCGCAGGCGAAAGCTATACGTTCCGTCTGGAACGCTTAGGCAACAATGCGGATGTGCTCGGCACTGCAACCATTGCGGCAGGCGACACCGCCAAAGAGCATCTCTTCTCGCTGGCAAACGAGGTGTACGAAACGGCAGGCACCTACTATTATCGCTTAACTGAGCTTGTCGGCACGCAGGGCGGTATCACCTATGACACTGCAGAACGCAGATTCTCGGTGCAGGTTGCAGATGCCGATATGGACGGCGATCTGGAAATCGTTGCTGTCAACAACGAAATGAACACCGCTGTCAGCGGCAACTGGCTGGTCACCGCTGATTTCAACAACGTATACGCGCCGACGGGTTCCGCGACCGCTATTGTTAATATCCAAAAAACGATGAACGGCAACCATTCGCTTTCCGGCTATCGGTTTGCATTGTATGATACCAATCCTGCGACCGATGCGAACGCAAACGCATTGCTCACCTCCGTCCCGACTGATGCGGTAGGTGCCACCACCATGCGCCTGACCTATTCTGCGGCGGACGCAGGGAAGACCTACACCTATTATTTGGCAGAGGTAGGACGCGGTGAACTCATCAACAACATTCGCTATGACGATGCGGTATATGCAGTAAAGGTCACCGTGACCGACAATCTGGACGGCACCTTGTCTGCGCAGACGGTTATTACCAACCTGCCTGCAGGCACTACCGTTCCCGTTCCCACCTTTGAGAACGCATACGTGCCTTCTGCTTCCGATTACGTGACCCTGTCGGGTCGCAAGACCATCGACGGCGACCGTGTGCTGAATGCAAATGAATTTGCGTTTGAAATCAAAGCGTTAACGGCAGGTGCGCCGATGCCCGCCGAAACGGTGGTCAAAAATGCATCCAACGGCGCTTTTAGCTTCGGCGCTATTGAGTTTGGCGATGCACACAAGGGCCACACCTATGAGTACACCGTCACCGAAGTGGATACCGATAAGATCGGCGGCTTCACCTATGACGGAACGGTATATACGGTAACCGTTACCGTGACCGACAACGGTGATCAGACCATTACGGCTTCCACCGTCATCAATAACGGTACGGCAAATGTATCCGACATCACGTTTGAAAACGCATACGATGCAACCGATGCTACGGTCACCTTGACCGGCACCAAAATGCTGACCGGTAAGGTTATGCAGGCGGCTGAATTTACATTTAAACTCACCGCACAGACTGCAGGCGCACCGATGCCCGCATCCGCTACCGCGACCAACGACGCGAACGGTAACATTGCTTTCGGTGCCATTACCTATGCAAAAGCAGGTACCTATGTGTATACCCTCGCAGAAGTAGACGGCGGCGATGACCGTTACGACTATGATAAGTCGGTGTATACCGTGACGGTGACCGTGACCGATAACTCGGTCGGTAAACTGTCTGCGCAGGTGGCGCTTGTGAAAAACGATATGCCTGCAACCGAGATCGTCTTTGTGAACGGCTTTACGCCTGACCCCGTTCAGTACAACATCCACACCGATTTCGGCGGTGAAAAAGTACTGGACGGCAGACTGCTGGTTGACGGTGAATTCGAATTCGCGCTTATCAATGCGATCAACGGTACACAGATCGGTGAAACCGTGAAAAACGCGGCGGACGGCACCTTCCGCTTCCCTGCTGTCACCATTGCGGCGGCAGGTATCCACCACTATAAGATCACCGAAGTTATCGGTGGCGCGAAAGGCGTGTCCTACGACACTTCTTCCTACCACATCCGTTTAGAAGTGGTGCAGAATGCTCAAGGCGCTCTGGAAATTGCGGATAAACAGTTGCACAAAGGCGTTGTGGAGAAAAAAGAAGTGGGCGGCGTGTTGACCGAAGTAACCACCTACACGCAACTGACGGGTACGAATGCGGTTATCCGGTTTAACAACACCTACAAAGCCGATGCGGTGAACGTAACCCTTACCGCGACCAAGATACTCCAAGGCAGAGATCTTGTGGACGGCGAATTCAAGTTTGATCTGTACAAGACCGACAGCACCTACGCTTTAGACGGTATGACGCCCGTGCAGGACGATGTCGTACTGAAACTGAATGCTGACGGCAAAGGCGACATCACCTTTGCGACCGAAACGTTTGATGCGGTTGGCACCTATCACTATGT
Organism: Acutalibacteraceae bacterium; assembly: GCA_045543675.1. Classification (GTDB taxonomy): domain Bacteria; phylum Bacillota; class Clostridia; order Oscillospirales; family Acutalibacteraceae; genus URNF01. The sequence continues at coordinate 7,796 of JAZPXM010000152.1, read as the reverse complement.
TATCGTTGAAGACGAAGCGGATGCCAAGGGTGTTACCGCCGATAAGACGGCGTATCAGGTGGAGATCACTGTTACCGATAACCACGCGGGCAATCTCGTTGCCGCGCTTAAGGTAAACGGTCAAGCGGTAAACGGCGCATTGGCGGATACCATCACCTTTGAAAACGTCTATAAAGCCGCGGCGACCGAAATCGTTATCAGCGGCAAAAAGACGCTGGAAGGTCGAGACCTTGCGGCAAACGAGTTCTCCTTTGAACTGTACGATGCGCGTGGTGCGGAGATCGAGACGGTGAAAAACGCGGCAGACGGCAAGTTTGTGTTTACCGCTATCCCGATCGACACGGCGGGCGAATATGTCTACACCGTCCGCGAAGTAAAAGGTGAAGATACCACCATCACCTATGATGAGACCGTCTACACGGTCAAAGCGGCGGTCACCGATAATCTTGACGGTACGTTCGCGGTAACCTACACCTACCTGAAAGGGCAGGCAGCGGCAAACGGCGTCACCTTTGTGAACGTTTACACCGCACCACCCGTGCCGACTCCCGAACCGACCCCCGAACCCGAAATTCCCACGGTACAGACGGGTGACGGTATGCAGTACGGTCTGTTAGCGGCATTGCTGTTCGTAAGCTGCGGCGGTATGTTGTTCGGTTTCCGTAAAAAACGCGAAGAAGAAAATGCATAATATCAAAAAAGGAACTGCACGGCGAAAGCCGTGCAGTTCCTTTTTTGTCGCTGTAAAAATGTGGTTGCGAAAGATACGGGGGTATGCTATGATAAAGGCAAACAAATGAAAGGGGACCAAATATGCAAAAAGACCGTGTATTTCTTTGGGATAACCTACGATTTTTCTTGATTACATTGGTTGTAATAGGACATTTTCTGTCACAGTATATGCAGTCTTGGATGTTTGGTGGGCTATGGCTGTTCATCTATGCATTTCATATGCCGCTGTTTATTTTTGTGTCCGGTGCGTTTCATAAAAACACAAAGATCACACATAAAGTGGTGTCCTATATGGCGATGTACGTGATATATACGCTGGTGGTGTATATCACCCGCTTGTTGCTTGGACAGACGGTACAGTTGGATCTTTTTGCCGCCAGCGGTGCACCGTGGTATATGTTGGCGATGGCGGTGTTTGTGTTGTTGACCTATTTGTTACGCAATCAAAACCTGAAATACGTATTGGTAATCAGCGTGATTGTGGCGTGCTTTGCGGGATATGACCAAAACATCAATTATATGTTTTCCCTTTCGAGAATCATCGTGTTTTATCCGTTCTACGTAATGGGCGTACTCTCCAACAAAGATACGCTTTTGAACTTGGCAAAGAAACCCGCTATAAAAGCCGCCGCGTTTGGCGTGGTGGTCGCGTGGTTGGTATTGTGCATTGTGTTCCGAAAACCGTGGTGGCCGCTGAACAATCTGTTTGCGGCAGAAAATCCGTTTGACCCACCGTTTGAAACGTGGGGCTGCTTATGGCGATTGTTGTGTATGGGCATAGCCACATTGCTGTGCTTTGCGTGCATACTTGCCGCACCTACCAAGAGAATTCCCGTGATATCCACCGTGGGCACCCGTACGTTGCAGATTTATTTCTGGCATCGCCCGCTATTATATTTCATTCGGTATTATGGCTGGGTTACCCTGCTGTGCGCCACCACGACGGGGAAATGTATATACGTGCTGTCAGCGGTTGTATTGACGTTCTTGCTGGCGTTGAAACCTTTCTCGTTCCCAACGTCACAGATTATGAAATACCGCCCGCCAAAAACAACAAAAGACAAATAAAAAAGGAGATGTGCACATCTCCTTTTTTATTTGTTGAGTTTTTTGTAATCGTCTAATGCGCATAGGATGCGGTATAAAGCGGCTTGTTCCTGCTTGGTTTTTGAACAAAGCAGATCATAACACGCAAGCGGGATATTCTCATCGGGGTTTTCGCCGCCACCCAGATTTTCAAACAGCGTAGATAACGATATACCGAGCGCCGTGGAAATCTTTTCAAGGCTTTCAAGCGTGGGATTCTTTTCGCCGCGTTCTACCTGTCCGATATAGGTGGGGTGACAACCCGATAATTCTGCTAATTTTTCCTGACTTAGTTGTTTTTTCTTTCGATAATTTCGTATCCGCTGTCCTACAACTGTTACAATGGTACGCATTTGCACCCCACCTTTCAAAATAAAGTCTATAGGCGCGCGCAGAAATTTTCTATAGCACAGTTCACAAAACGCTACAGATCATTCCAATTCAAACGCACCGGTGTACAACTGATAATAGGTGCCTTTTTGGGCGATAAGGTCGTCGTGAGAGCCGCGTTCAATAATCCTGCCATGGTCTAATACCATAATAACATCCGAGTTTTGCACGGTGGATAAGCGGTGCGCAATGACGAATACGGTGCGTCCTTCCATTAACTTATCCATACCGCGTTGCACAATAGCTTCGGTGCGGGTGTCAATGGACGACGTTGCCTCATCCATGATCATCACGGGCGGGTCGGCAACCGCCGCACGGGCGATAGCAATCAACTGCCGCTGTCCTTGGGACAGGTTGGCACCGTTACCGGACAGCATGGTGTCGTATCCGTTGGGCAGACGTTCGATAAAATTGTCCGCACCCGCCAATTTTGCCGCCGCACGACACTCTTCGTCGGGGGCATCTAAGCGGCCGTAACGGATATTGTCCTTAACCGTGCCCGTAAACAGATTGGTTTCCTGCAATACCAGCCCTAACGAGCGGCGCAGGTCGGATTTTTTGATTTTATTGATGTTGATACCGTCATACCGCACCTTGCCGTCCGCGATATCGTAAAAGCGGTTGATAAGGTTGGTGATGGTGGTTTTGCCTGCACCCGTAGCACCGACAAACGCCACTTTCTGACCGGGTTCGGCATACAAAGAGATGTTGTGTAACACCTGCTTTTCGGGGACGTACCCGAAATCCACGTCGGTAAGCCGTACGTCACCGCGCAACACCGTGTAGGTGAGCGTGCCGTCCTTGTGCGGATGTTTCCACGCCCAAACGCCGGTGTGTTCTGCGGTTTCGGTTACGGTGCCGTCTTGTGCGATCTTGGCATTTACCAGCGTGACGTAGCCGTCATCCGCTTCGGGTTGTTCATCCATTAGGGAGAACACACGGTCCGCACCTGCCATACCCATCACCACCGCGTTTATCTGTTGGGAAACCTGGTTAACGTTGCCCGTAAATTGCTTGGTCATATTGAGAAACGGTACCAAAATACTGATGGAAAACGCCATACCCGACACACTGATGTTGGGCAGACCCGACAAGAGGTACAGACCGCCTACCATAGCGATGACAACGTAGATAATGTTACCGATATTCATAATGATAGGACCGAGCATATTGGCATACGCATGTGCTTGTTTGCTGTCCTCATACAGTTGGTTGTTGATGGCATCAAAATCCTGTTCGCCCGCTTTTTCGTGGCAGAACACCTTTACAACTTTCTGCCCGTTCATCATTTCCTGGATGTACCCTTCGGTAGCACCCATAGATTTTTGCTGACGGATAAAGAATTTTGCAGAGCCGCCCGCCAATTTGCGGGAAGTAAACAACATTGCGGCGACACCTACCAACAGCACCAATGTCATAGTGACGCTGAAATACAGCATTACCGAGAATACGGTCAGCACGACGACGGATGCTTGTAAAAGCGAAGGTAAAGCGCGGGATACCAGTTCACGCAACGTGTCGATATCGTTGGTGTAATGGCTCATAATATCGCCGTGACGGTTGCTGTCAAAATAGCGGATAGGCAGATTTTGCATACCGTCAAACATCATACACCGCATTTTACTCAAAAACCCTTGGGTCATATACGCCATTAACTGTGTTTGGGCGGTGGTGGCAAGCAGAGACAGTACGTACAACCCTGCCAGCATCAACACCTGCGGCAAGATCTCCTTGATAGCGCTGTTAAAATCACCCGACGGCTGCCAGAATTCGATAGCAGCAATGATTTCCTGTATAAAAAGAGCAGGAAGTGCGGACACGACGGCGGCAAACAGAATACACACGACGGTCAGCGGCGCTAAAACGGGATAAAACGAAAACAACAGTTTCAACGTACGGGATAACGTGCCTTTTTTCGGCATTGGTCTTTTTCCGTTCATTCCGCATCACCCCCGTTCGTCTGCTGTACATAGATCTCTTTGTAAATGTCACAGGACGCAAGCAATGTGTCGTGGTCGCCTTGCGCCACAATGCGTCCGCCGTCCATCACTAAGATAAGGTCGGCATCCTGCACAGAGGCAATACGCTGTGCAATAATGATTTTTGTGGTTTCGGGGATATAGGTTTTAAATCCTGCGCGGATGCACGCATCGGTGCGGGTATCCACCGCGCTGGTGGAGTCATCCAAAATCAGGATCTTCGGCTTCTTCAGCAACGCACGGGCGATGCAAAGACGCTGTTTTTGTCCGCCCGATACGTTAGTACCGCCTTGTTCGATCTTGGTATCGTATTTATCGGGGAAACTTTCGATAAAGTCGTGCGCCTGTGCCAACTTGCACGCTTCGACGAGTTCTTCATCCGTAGCGTTTTCATCGCCCCAACGCAGATTCTCTTTGATAGTACCCGAAAACAGTTCGTTTTTCTGCAACACCATCGCTACTGCGCCGCGTAAGGTTTCCAATGCGTATTCCCGCACGTCCACGCCGCCGACCTTTACGCTGCCTTGCGTGACGTCATATAAGCGCGGAATAAGTTGTACTAAGGTGGATTTACCCGTACCCGTACCGCCGATAATGCCTACCGTCATACCCGAATGAATGGTAAGATCGATATCGGCTAAAGCGTACTGCTTGGCGTTTTCGGCATATTTGAAAGAGACGTTGTCAAAGGTAATACTGCCATCTGCAACCGTTTGCACCGGATCTTCGGGGTCGGTAATAGCAGATTGTTCGCCCAGCACTTCGCATACACGTTTGATGGATTCCGCGGAAATGGTGAGAATGACGTAGATCATAGACAGCATCATCAGCGACATCAAAATCTGCATACCGTAGGTGAGCATCGCAGAGATCTGACCGACGTCTACGTTAGCACCTTTGCCGGTAATGGACATATACGAGCCGACCAGCAGAATAAAAATCATATTAAAATGCATACACAACTGCATAATGGGCGTGTTGAGCGCGACGATGCGTTCCGCTTTGGTGAAATCTTTGCAGATGTCAGCGGATGCGTCGTTGAATTTCTCTTTTTCGTAGTTTTCACGGGAAAACCCTTTCACAACGCGCATCCCGCGTACGTTTTCTTCAATAGACTCGTTGAGACGGTCGTATTTTTTGAACACGCGGCGGAAAGCGGGCATCGCTTTGCGGCTGACCATAATCAGGCCGAACGCAAGCACGGGGATAACTACCACAAACGTGCCGGACAACGCGCCACCCATAATGTATGCCATAATGATAGAAAACAGCAACAATAAGGGGGAACGGACGGCAGAGCGGATGATCATCATATACGCCATCTGTACGTTGGCCACGTCGGTTGTCATACGGGTAACCAGCGAAGCGGACGAGAACTTGTCGATATTCTTAAACGCAAAGCCGCCTACCGCGCGGTATAAATCACCGCGCAGGTTCTTTGCAAAACCTGCAGACGCTTTCGCACAGGTGAATGCCGCCAAACCGCCGCAGGTCAAGGATAACACCGCCATCACGGCGAGCAGGATACCCGCTTTCACGATATAGGACATATCTACACCGTTTTTGATGCGGTTTACCAGATCGGCAGTAATAAACGGAATAAAAACTTCAATAATCGCCTCGCCCACAATGAATACTAAGGTGAGGATGGTTGGTTTTTTGTATTCTCTGACACATTGTATCAGACGCTTCCACATAAGCAACCTACCCTTTCAACAAAAATACTAATTATTGGTATATTATATAAGGAAACCCGCGTAATTGCAATAGAAAATTACGCGGGTTAACAAATTATTCAATAACCTCGATCCAGCCGTCAGGCGCTTGTATGGTGCCCATCTGGATGCCCCGTAAGGTTTCATACAGCTTTTTGGTGACAGGCCCCATCTCGTCCATGCCGAAGCAATATGTGGTGTCGTGGTCCACAATTTTACCAACGGGGGAGATGACAGCCGCCGTGCCGCAAAGACCGCATTCCGCCATATCGGCAAGTTCGGAAACCGCCACGGGACGTTCTTCCACTTCCAAACCGAGATAGTCTTTGGCAACCGTGAGCAGAGAACGGCGGGTAATGGACGGGAGAATGGTATCGGATTTCGGGGTGATGACCTTGCCGTCTTTAGACACCAGCAGAATGTTGGCACCGCCCGTTTCTTCGATATGGGTACGGGTGGCGGAATCGAGATATACGTTCTCGTCGTACCCTTGTTCGTGCGCATCTACAATGGCATATAAACTCATAGCGTAATTAAGGCCGGCTTTGATATGACCGGTGCCGCGGGGAGCCGCACGGTCAAAGTCGGAGATACGTAAAGTCAAGGGTTTTACGCCGCCTTTAAAATAAGGACCTACGGGGGTGCAGAAAATGCGGAATTCAAATTCGTCCGCGGGTTTTACGCCGATAACGTTGTTCGCACCAAACATAAAGGGGCGCAGATACAACGAAGCGCCACTGCCGTACGGCGGTACAAATGCTGCATTGGTTTTTACCACCTGCCGTACCGCTTCCACGAATTTTTCTTCGGGGAAGACAGGCATTTTCATACGGCGGCAGGAATCTGCCATACGCGCTGCATTTAAGTCGGGACGGAAACAGACAATGTGACCGTCTGCGGTGGTGTACGCTTTTAAACCCTCAAAGCAGGTCTGTGCATACTGTAATACACAAGCGCTTTCGTCTAAAACGATTTTTTCGTCACCTGTCAAGGTGCCGTCGTCCCACTTGCCGTCCTTAAAACGGGAGACGTAACGGTAATCGGTTTTGATATATGCAAAACCCAGATTACTCCAGTCGATGTTTTTCTTTTCCATTGGAATACCCCCAAAAACTAATGTCTGCGTGATACATTCTATTCGCTTCTTTCTTTCGCCAATGTTTGGCGTATGTTCTCCGCAATGGCTTCCTGCGCAGCGTCGGACAGCAAGCGGAATTGACACAGCATCTGTCGTTCTTGGTCAGGCAACTGCCCCAAAGCGAATTCCCGCACCATCTCGTTTTGGGCGACATCCGCCGCCTGTGCTTCTTCCCGACGGCGTTCGGGCAGGTTGGATAACCCCACAAGATAGTCGATGCTGACACCAAATATCTTAGAAAGGGTGATCAGCGTATCAAAATCCGGTTTACTGCGATCACGCTCGTAATATGTATATGCAGAACGGGAGACGTCCAACATATCCGAAACGTCTTTTTGGGTCATACGACCCGCGTGACGGAGTAATTTTAACCGTGTAGAGAGTAAGGACTGTTCGATTTCTTTCACGCTTGGCACCTTCTTTTGCAAAATGTGTCATATTGTTACAAATATAGCACGATTTTTGTCGTTTTGCAACGGGAAAAGGCGGAATTTTTAAATATTTTTCAAAAAAAGACGTGCTTTTCACTTGACGGCGGGCGGCGATGCTGTTATAATCTCGATGTATGCTACTGTGGCTCAGCAGGTAGAGCAGCTCACTCGTAATGAGCAGGTCGTCCGTTCGAATCGGATCAGTAGCTCCAAACAAAAAATCCGTTCTCGCAAGAGAGCGGATTTTTTGTTTGTATTATTCACTATGCATTTTTCACTATTCATTATTCATTAAAGAACGGATTTTTTGAATGAATAATGAATA
>JAZPXM010000151.1:0-2558 GCA_045543675.1 Acutalibacteraceae bacterium | reverse complement strand
TTTGTTATTTTCGGCTGTAAAGGTCGTTTCTTTGCCGTCTACCAAAACTTTGGTTGCTTCCATACCGTACACCAGTACCGCGTCGAGTTTGAAGCCGTCTTGATTGGTGACGGTTACCGCTTCGTTTGCGACTTTATCGGTGATAAAGGTATATGCGGTATCCGCATCCACGTAGTGCTTTACTTCACGTTTGGCATCTACGGGTGTGGTAAGCAAAGCCTTGACAACCTTTTTATCTTCCATGTTCTCGCAGATTTCCAGACTTTCGGTGAGACGCAGTACCATTGCCGCACCCGAACACAGATACACAGGAATGGTAGAAAGCGGTGCGTTTACTTCCAGTACGCGACCACCAACCGTCGTTTCACCCGTCCACAGATCGACCCAGTTGCCATCAGGGAAACGCACCACACGTTCACAAATCCGATCGTGACCGCTGTACAGTACGGGAGCCACCATCAGCTCACTACCGAACATAAAGGCATCGTCCACCTGCTCCACCTGCTTGTCGCCGGGGAAACAAATGGGCATCGCGCGCATCATCGGCAAGCCGCATATATTGGCGTGTACACCGAGATTATACACATAATCCAGCATATTTTCACGCCACCAGTACAGCCTCTTGAACACTTCCACCGCAAGTTCACCGTATTCCCACGGGTTGCGATGTTTGTTGGAAGCGTGTGCACGCATCAGCGGATTAAAAGTGGAGTATTGCAACCAGCGGATATACAATTCATCGCTGGGAACGCCGCCAAGGCCACCAATGTCACTACCCCAGTTCGCATAACCGCAAGCACCGACGTTCAAGCCGCCGTAAAACGCCTGCCGCAGACCGCGGAAGTCACAAAACTGGTCACCGCCGAAATGCATAACAAACTGCTGTACACCCGCACAACCGCTGCGCATAAAGAGTGCATGGTCATTGCCGCAAAAGCTGTGAAACAGTTCGTACATCCTTTTTGCATACCAATAGGAATGCTCGTTGTGCATCGCATTGCCGTCTTTGCCGTTATAGTGCATCGCATCGGGGTGGGTATATTCGCCAAAGTCCACCATAGCACCTTTAATGCCGAAATCAATCAGGTAATCGTATTCGTGTTTCAACGCTTCCAACGCACGCGGGTGTGTAAAGTCGATCCACTTTTCCATACCGTCACAGTGCATCGCAGTGGATTCACTGTCCGGCATATGGATGACAGGCGCTTGCGGATCATGGATATCTTCAATCCCCATTTTTGCCAATGTTTCCATACCTTTTCTCAGCGACGGATGATTCCAGTGCAACATACGGATGCCGTATTTGTCGGCGATCTCATAACTGTCGGCATAGCGGGAAATGCCTTCACCGTATACCGCCGCGATATGGTGAATACCCATTTCGGCATATCCGTCCACAAAACGTTGGAACTTTTCGGCATACGTACCTTCGCCGATGATCTTCCAACACGCCCAGCACGCACCCATCCAATATTGATACGCCCACTTCGGCGGCAAGAAAGGTCTGCCTGTCAATTTCGTGTAGCTGTCAATGTTCTCCGCAGGCGTGCCCACAAAGAAAAACGTATCCAAAACAGGGCCATTAAAGTCCAGCGTATACACAAACGGCGTTTGTACACCGCAATCAGCCGTACCACCGTACATCGTGTTAAAAAACACGCTATATCCTGCGGTACTATGCAAAAGCGGAATATTTTGATAGGTCTCTTCCGGATTTCTGCCAAACGCGGTATCCAAATTCCAAAGATTAGAAACTCTACCCGCTTGATTTAAGCCGTTATATCTCTCGCCGAGACCGTACAGCACGTCATTTTCGGCAAACGGCGCGGAAAACCGCACTTTCTTACATATGCCATCCGCGAAACCGAATGTAAAGGTATTTCCGTTTACAGAGAACGCCGTATCGTCTTTACTGTTAAAAATATCCAAAGTAAAGATCTTTTCCGCATCTTCGGAAAACTTAGCGGCGATATTTCCCGCTTGTAATACACCATCGGCGGCATAGGTAACCGTTTCCACATCATCTGCCGCAAAAAAGCCGTCGTTCGCACGTATACGCACACCGCCCAAAACGGGGAAGGTCACGGTCAAGGTAAGCAATATATTCCCCACCGTTACATCCAGCAACAAACTGCTTGCTTTGCGTTCTACGCGGGATAAACCTGTTATCTTTTCCCATGTTACAGGAATTTCCGCCATCAAGGGGCACCCTCTCGAACCCATACTAAAACCTCTCTCTCAACGGTATATTTTCTATACCAAGCATACCAATCGCCTTTCGTACTTTCAATGGTAAAATCAAAACATTTTTTGTAAATTTCGTTTTAAAGAAAAAGCGGCGGTTTGTAACCAAACCGCCGCTTTCATTAAAATTAGAATACCTGCACGGTGTTGAAGCCGTTCGGCGTATTCACAACCGTTTTGTTATTTTCGGCTGTAAAGGTCGTTTCTTTGCCGTCTACCAAAACTTTGGTTGCTTCCATACCGTACACCAGTACCGCGTCGAGTTTGAAGCCGTCTTGATTGGTGACGGTTACCGCTTCGTTTGCGACTTTATC
>JAZPXM010000150.1:0-4289 GCA_045543675.1 Acutalibacteraceae bacterium | reverse complement strand
CGACACACCTTTTGGTGTGTCGGTTTTTTTGGTTGCGGGAGGAGGATTCGAACCTCCGACCTTCGGGTTATGAGCCCGACGAGCTGCCCCTGCTCCACCCCGCGATATCAGCGCCGTTTTTTCGGTGCTTTGTTATTATAGCGTATCATCCCATAAAAAGCAAGCCTTTTTTTGAAAAAAGTTTCTTTTTCTTACGACAAACGCTCTAATTCTTCGCTGACTTCCGCCCAAAGCAACAGTTTTTCATCTAATTCGTTTTGTTTTTCGTTAAGTCTCTCTGTCAAGACCATTAGCTTTTCATAATCCGCTGTCACTTCTTCGGTAGAAAGTTCCGCTTGCAGACACGTGATCTCTTCCTCCAGGGTGGCAATCTCCTGCTCGGTACGGTTTAATTTCGTGGTCAACTTACGGCGGGTAGATGCCATCTCTTTTTGCTGTTGATAGGTATTCACTTTCGGCTGTGCAGATGCCGCTTTAACGGGTTTTTCCGCCGTTTGCCGGCAATGTTCTGCATACGCATCATAATTACCCGTATACGCGTCGCAACCCGTCTCGGTAAGGCGCAAAATGCGTGTTGCCATACGGTTAATAAAATAGCGGTCGTGAGACACCGCCAAAACGGTGCCCGTATACCCCATCAACGCATCTTCCAACGCTTCGCGGGACGTAATATCCAAATGGTTCGTCGGTTCGTCCAGCAACAGCAAATTATGTTGAGCAAGCATCAATTTCAGAAGCAACAACCGCGCTTTTTCGCCGCCGCTCAACGTCGAGATCTTTGTAAACACCGCATCCCCGCGGAACAAGAATGCCGCCAATGCGCTACGCAGGGTGGTTTCGGTCTCCTTAGGATATGCATCCCACAACTCCTGCAAAACTGTCTTACTTTGGTCAAGATTTGCCTGCACCTGATCATAATACCCTACCGACACCTTTGACCCGAAGCGCACAAACCCATCGTCTGCATCCATCTGTCCGTCCAAAATCTTCAAAAGAGTCGATTTGCCGCTCCCGTTCGGGCCTAACAGGAACACGTTTTCCCCGCGGCGCAAATCAAAATGCAGGTTTGTAAACAACACGTTGTCGCCAAACGCTTTGGCGAGTTCACCGACGGTCAGCACTTCGTTACCGCCCGTTTCTTTGGCTGTAAACGTAAAATGCACCGTTTGTTCTGCCGATTCGGGGGTCACCAAATCCGCGCGCAACCGCTCCACCATTTTCTCTTTACTTTCTGCGGTACGAATACTCTTTTCTCTATTCCATTGTTTTAAGAGCGTAATATTCTCTTCAATGCGGTTAATTTCCTGCATCGCGTGTTTATAGTGTTTTTCTTCCACTTCACGCTCTTTGGCACGCCATTCTTTGTGCGCGGTATAACTGCCGTTAGAGGCATACATCTTACCGTGGGACAGTTCCACCGTACGGGTGGTCACCTTATCCAAAAAATAGCGGTCGTGAGAAATGATGATCGCCGCGCCCGTATACGAACGCAAAAATTCTTCCAGCCACTCTACCGCTGCAATATCCAAATGGTTCGTCGGTTCGTCCAACAACAAAAAATTCGCGTCCGACAACAACAGTTTTGCCATAGCCGCCTTGGCCTTTTGTCCGCCGCTAAGGGTGGAAACGGTTTGCGACAGGGTGCTTTCGGTAAATCCCAATCCCAAAAGGGTAGCGCGTACACGGTTTTTATAGTACAAGCCGCCCATACTTTCAAATTGTTCCCGTAAAGTATGTTGCCTTGACAGCGTCACTTCGTCGGTCTGCCCTTGTTCTACCGCGGCGTTGACAGCATATAATGCCGCTTCCACCGCCATAACATCGGCAAATACGCTTTCCACTTCCATATACAGCGTACGGCTATCGTCATTACAAGTGTGCTGTTCCATATAGCCGAAACGCGTCTCTTTCGAGCGGACAATCTGCCCGCCGTCCGCCGTTTCTTCGCCGATAAGCATACGGAAAAGTGTCGTTTTACCGCACCCGTTACTGCCGATACAGCCGACTCGATCCTGATCGCCTATGTCAAACGTCACGTCAGAAAACAAACACCGCTCTCCGAAATATTTAGTTAATCCTTGTACCGATACTGCTGTCATAGTCATCCTCTATCAATTGCAAATACGGCTCTTTGTCCGTTTCTGTAACCCGCACCAAGCGCGGTCGCTCCGCACCGTGCGGTTCGTTCGGTGCGTGCATCACAAAGTATTCCGTCCCGTCAAAAGTGGTAAACAGCATACCGTGACCGCCGTTTTTATCACTGAGCAAGTGCTCACAATGTTTCCACTCACCGTGAATACTGCCGTTTTCGGATATTGCCACCGCTTCGATATACCCATTCTTGCCGTAGCTCGACCAAATCATCAATAATTTACCGTCTGCGGTTTTTCGCAAAAACGGGCCATCGGTAATGTACCCCGCGGCTAGTGTAACGTCTTTCACCTCTATACACACCGTGTGCGGTGATTGCGATGCACAAAACAGCACACGCGGCTCACCCACCGTTGTTTTTAAATCATCTGACAGTTGTTGCACACACATTTCGCCGTCTTTTACCTGCAACCATTCGTGGCAAAATACAATATACGGCACACCGTTTTCCACGTACAACGTACCGTCCAGACACATCCAGTCTTGCGGCGTTATCGGCTCACTCCACACAAAGAAAGGTCCTTCCGGACGGTCGGCTTTCAAAATTTGTGTTGCGCGCATCTTGCCCTGCTTATAAAATGTAGCAAACATATAAAATGCACCGTTATACACGTGTACTTCAGGTGCCCAAAAGTTTTCGTCCGCCCAAAAATCTTGAGGCGGTTCAAAACAACACACGGGCTCTGACCATTCCACAAGGTCACGGGACATATAACAAAGAAAGCTTTCGTGCTCTTGTCCTTCAAATAAACGGCGATATAAATAATACATACCGTCATACGGTAAAATAAAAGGGTCCCTTACCCAAATATCCGATAATTTCATTAAAACACGCCCCCTTTCCCTGCTATCATAGCACATCTTCCGCGGTCAAACAATGCCCCTTTTGAAATAAATTTTGCTTTTTTTGCGGTTTTCTCTTTTCTTTTTTCAAAATATATCGTATAATATAAAATTGCGAGGTGATTATCTTGGCTAATACAAAAAGGACAAGCCCTGCTCACGCAAAAAAAACACCGCAAAAGCGTACAAAAAAGAATAAGGGCTTTATCATTTTCAGTATCGTTTTCCTTTCGATCTTCGGTTTGTTATTGGCAGGGGTCGGCGGCGTGTTATGGTATTTCCAGTATGACCGCAACGACGCTTTAGATGCACTGTCTGACACCGAACTGGGTGTTAACAGTTCTCTGTCTAACAACGTGACCAATATTGCGCTGTTTGGTATTGACACACGCAACGTGATCAGCGGCACGCGCGGCAATTCCGACTCCATTATGATCTTAAGCATTGATAAAACGCACAACACCATTAAAATCACATCGGTGATGCGCGATATGCTGACCCCCATTGAAGGACATGCCGCCAACAAGGTCAACGCCGCATATGCATACGGCGGCCCCGAACTGGCTATCAAAACTTTAAATCAGGTGTTCAATCTGAATATCCGTGATTATGCCACCGTAAACTTTGCGGGCATGGCAGACATCATTGATGCGATGGGCGGCATCGAAGTGGATATCACCGAAGCCGAACGGCAGGATGCCAACAAGCACATCCGTTGGCTGTCGGTTACCAGCGGCACCCCCAACGTGCAGATTGCGCGTGCAGGTTTACAAAACCTTTCGGGTACGCAGGCGGTAGCGTTTGCCCGCATCCGTTACGTCAGCACCAGCAGCGGTGTGCGCGACGACTATGGTCGTACCGACAGACAAAGATACGTTATGGAACAGTTGTTCAACAAAGCGCTGTCTATGGGTAAATCCAAGTATCCGTCGGTTATCAAAGCGTTGCTTCCCCATATGGAAACGTCTTTGACCTACGCGGACATCTTAAGTATGTCGGGCATTCTAACGGGCGATATCAGTTTCAAACAAGCACGTATCCCGCAAGGATATGCGATGCAAATTTCCAACCGCGACTTCCCCACCTATCTCGGTGCGGCGTTGTACATCAATCTCGATTACGCGGCAGAAATGTTGCACGGCTTTATCTACGACGATATTCATCCTGACGATTATATTAAACAGTATCCTGCCGATACCACCCCGTGGTATTCCGCTTGGAAAGCGGGCAACTGGCAACCGTAAAAAACCGTTTCATTATATCCAAAATGACCCCTATGGGACTTGAACCCAATA
>JAZPXM010000149.1:0-35186 GCA_045543675.1 Acutalibacteraceae bacterium | reverse complement strand
ATCCATTGATATGGAAAACGGTAAAATCGTTTGTAATACAAAAGAACCCGCGCACCTTATATAAGGTGCACGGGTTCTCTGTTAATACCCTAAATTTTCGTTTATAAGCAACACTTCGAACTGACCGGCAGACGGTTTGCCGAGCATAACACACAGCCCTTTGCAGATACGGTCTGGACTTTTGCAGTCGTAACATCTTTCTTCACCTTTTGCACAAGGTGTGTTTTTATGTAATCGCCGTGCGTTTTTAGGTGCGGCAATGTTGCGCGCACGGTGAATGGCTTCTTCACAGTTGGCGGCGAGTTTGTTTTTGCCGATAAGCAGATACACCTTTTTGTGCCCGTAAAAAATATCGGCAACGCGGTTACAGTTCCCGTCAATATTCACGATTTCACCGTTCTCGGATAAGCCGTTCACAGAAGAAATATAAATGTCCGCTTCGCGTTCTTTTTGTATTACTTGGGCACCGGTCATCCCATCGGGGACGCAAGAATGCCACCACACCGTATTGTTTTCGGAAAGTGCTTCAAAGGCACCTATTTCCTTTACGGTCATAGAACCACCAATACCAACGGTTTCTCCGTTAATACTTTCTGTAAGATATGCTACGGCATCTGCACCCGTTTCAAAAACAGATACCATATATCCCAATGCTTCCAAATTGTGTTTTACCGTATCAAACGTTTTCATATTTAACCACTCCCGTTAAATCAAAATGCGGTATCATCTCTACGCCGCTGCTTTTCTTATCCTGAATATATCCGTTCGTAATGCCGCATGTTTCAGCATAGTCCCATATTTTCTCACATTCACGCGTGGTTAACGAACGTTGTAGTTCGGGGAATTCTTCTAAATGCCCAAGCGGTGTATACTGAAACATAATGCTGATGTATAAAGCATCTTTATGTTGTGTCAGCCAATCCAACACCGCTATACTTTCTTTTGTATGAGAGGGCAGGACCAAATGGCGTACCATCGTACCTTTTTGCATTATCCCGTCATCATCAAAGACAGGTGCGCCCGTTTGATCGGCCATTTCCAATATAGCGGCAGATGCATAGGTGAAGTAATCGATTGCACCCGATATACGTGTTGCCAAATCGTCGTTTACATACTTTAAATCGGGCAAATATATGTCGACATACCCGTTTAATTCCCGTATTGTTTCTACCCGTTCATATCCGCTCGAGTTATATATGATAGGAATGTGCGGTTTGTAGATATCTAATGCCGCTTTTATGCTTGCAACAAAATGTGTAGGGTTTACAAGATTGATGTTATGTGCGCCTTGTTGTTCTAATTCTTTAAAGATTTCTGAAAGTCGCGCAGGAGATACCGTTTCTCCGTGCTTTTTATGGCTTATTTCGCTGTTTTGGCAAAATACGCAAGAAAGTGTGCATCCCGAGAAAAACACCGTTCCCGAACCGTTTTTACCGCTTATGCACGGTTCTTCGCCGAAATGTAATGCCGCCCGTGCGATGCGCGGATATGCAGGCATACCGCACACGCCGTCTGAAAACGCTGTATCTTCCCGCATAACTCCACATTGCCGTGGGCATACTGTGCACATTGGTATCATTTAACAATTCCTTTCTTGGAGGTAGGTATGAAACGGCGAAAAGGATGTCATTTCTTACTGTTTTTGCTGGGTGGTACGGCGTACGTGCTGATAGAATTTTGTTGGCGTAGACGCTCTCATCCCAGTATGTTTGTGGTGGGCGGCATTTGCTTTGGGATAATCGGTAAAATATACACCGCTCTTGCCGACAAAGCCTTGTGGGTCCGTTCAAGTATAGCGGCGTTGGCAGTAACCGCAGTTGAATTCATTAGCGGTTGTTTTTTAAACCTGCACTTAAACTGCAACGTTTGGGACTATAAGAACAAGCGTTGTAATCTTTTGGGGCAGGTGTGTTTGTTATATACCATGCTCTGGGGATTGCTCAGTATCCCCGCGGGCGCTTTATACCGGTACTGTTTATTGTTTCTTAGCGGTAGGGCAAAGGTACGCAAGCGGGCACGTATCACACTGCGGTGAGCGTGCTGTGCATACATCTCTGCCAAACAGCACCAGACGATGACAAAATGCGTTGCTTTCTTCGGGCGGCAACAACTTGCGCAATGCCATTTCTACTTTGTACGGGTCTTTAGTATCTACAAGCCCTAATCGGCCGGTGATACGAATACAATGCGTGTCAGTTACCACGGCGGGTTTGCCGTAAATGTCTCCGCAAACAAGATTAGCCGTTTTTCTGCCTACACCGGGGAGACGCGTCAACGCTTCGATCGTATCGGGTACTTTACCGTCAAATTCGTCACACAGCATTTTACTAAGCGCCACAATATCTTTGGCCTTTGTTTTATATAGGCCACAGGAGCGGATATACGGTTCAACATCTTCGGGCGTTGCCGATGCGGCGCTTGCCGCAGTAGGAAACCGCTCAAATAACGCAGGTGTTACTATATTTACACGTGCATCGGTGCATTGTGCCGAAAGACGAGTAGCGACCAATAATTGATACGGGTCTGCATAGGTAAGCGAACAAATCGCTTGTGGATAGCGCTCTTTTAAAGCTTCTATCGCCGCAATAGCACGTTGTTTTTTTGTCATACAAACCACATCCTTGACATATAAAGTATCATATTTGGCGGGTTCTTGTCAATTTATCTTGCACTTTTTACAGATTTTTGCTACAATATGTACGCACAAAGGAAGGAGGCGATTGTATGCGTATACCGCTCGCAGACCGTATGCGCCCTGAAACCCTTGCAGATGTTGTCGGACAACGTCATATTTTGGGTGAAGGCAAAGCATTACAGAATATGATTGAATCGGGTAAGATCCCCAATTTGATATTTTACGGTCCCGCAGGTGTCGGTAAAACCACGGTAGCGCGGATTATTGCTAACCGTTCGGGAATGCAGTTACATAAATTAAACGGCACCACCGCTTGTGCCGCGGATTTTCGCGCCATTATGGAAGAAACCGATTCGTTAATGGGACAAGACGGTATTTTATTGTATTTAGATGAAATACAGTATCTGAACAAAAAGCAACAGCAGATCTTATTGGAATATCTGGAAGACGGGCGCATAACGCTCATCGCTTCCACTACTGAAAATCCCGCATTTTACGTATACAGTGCGGTGCTCAGCCGCTCCGCTGTGTTTGAATTTAAACAGGTAGAGTCGCAGGATATTTGCATTGCCATCGAAAAGGGGATCGCGCTCCTTGAAAAGGAAATGCAAGTACGTATTAAAGCGGAAGATGGTGTTGTAAAGCATATTTCCTTTACGTGCAACGGTGACGTACGAACGGCGCTGAATACAATTGAAAACTGTATTAACGCTTCTATTCCGTCGGAAAACGGCGATATTTTCGTGACTGTGGATACGGCTGTGCAAATGACAGGGCGCAGTGCTGTACGATACGATAAAAACGGGGATGAGCACTACGACATTGTATCGGCGTATCAAAAATCCATGCGCGGTTCCGACCCGGATGCCGCTTTGCACTATTTAGCGCGTTTACTGGAAGCAGGCGATCTGCCTTCCGCGTGTCGCCGTCTATTGGTTTGCGCGTGCGAAGATGTCGGGTTGGCATATCCGCAGATCATGCCGATTGTGAAAGCGGCGGTGGACATTGCCTTACAAGTAGGTATACCTGAGGCGGCATTACCGCTTGCAAATGCGGTAATTATGGTATGCCAAGCACCAAAATCCAATGCCGGACATGATGCTATTCATGCCGCCTTGGAAGACGTCCATAACGGACAAACCGGTGCTGTACCGCGTCAATTGCAAAACAAGCACTATGACGGTGCGGATGTCGAGCGAAAGGGACAGTTCTACAAATATCCCCATGCGTATCCACATCATTGGGTGGAACAGCAGTATTTACCCGACGCTCTTAAGGATAAGGTCTATTACGTGCCCGGTGACAACAAAACCGAGCAAGCGTTTGCGGCATATTGGGAAGCTATTAAGAAAAAAGGAACGAAGTAAACGTGAAAACCGTTATTACTTGTATCAATTCTAAGTTTATACACTCATCGTTAGCGCCGTGGTGCTTGCTGTCGGGTATACACACGTATGCAAAAATGCCGCACGATGCAGTGGTAAGGGAGTACACCGTTAACCAAAACATAAAAGATGTTGTTGCCGCTTTGGCTGCCGAAAAAGCAGATTGTTATGCCTTTTGTGTATACATTTGGAACGTATGCTATATACAAACCTTACTGCCGCTCTTGAAAGCGGCAGTTCCTTCGTGTACTGTCATTTTAGGCGGTCCCGAAGTATCGTACCGTCCGCAAAGTGCTTTAGAAGAACTGGGGGCAGATTACGTTTGCGTCGGAGAAGGGGAGAAGTCTCTTCCTGCGTTACTGGACGCTATAGTGAACAACCTACCGACAGCACCGATAGTGCCGTCTGTTGCCGTAGATGTACCGCCGTCACCATTTATCCCTGCGTACTTTGAAACATTGCACAACCGTATTGCATATATCGAAGGCTCACGCGGTTGTCCGTTTTCTTGTGGTTTTTGTTTATCGGGTCGAGACGATTGTCTGCGCCTATTTCCGTTAGAACAAGTAAAAAAAGATATCTTACGATTGGCGGTTTCGGGCGCAAAAACCATTAAATTTGTTGACCGTACTTTCAACTGTCATAAACAGCGGTGCGAAGAAATTTTACAGTTTATTTTAAGTGAGTACGGCAAAAACATCCCTACTGACGTTTGTTTTCATTTTGAAGTGGCGGCGGATTTGTTTCAAAAAGAGACGTTGGATTTGTTGGCAACAGCACCGAAAGGTCTGTTCCAGATGGAAGCGGGACTACAAAGTTTTCACCAACCCACCTTAGAGGCTGTCACTCGAAAAACCGATACCGACGCCATTTGCCGCAATGTACAAACCATTTTGTCGGCAGGGAATATTCATCTGCATATCGACTTAATAGCCGGTTTACCGTACGAAGATTTTGCGACGTTTCGGCAGTCTTTTAATAAGGCGTATGCCTTACAACCGCATATGTTGCAACTCGGTTTTCTAAAATTATTGCATGGCTCTGCGTTACGCAAGGAAATAGCCAAACACGCGTATGTGTATAGCGCTAATGCCCCGTACGAAGTATACACGTCACGATATATGACAAAAAAAGAGTTTGCACAGTTGCACGCCATTGAAGACGTGTTAGAACGCTTATATAACAGCGGTAGGTTTGTATACACATTACAGTATATCTTTAAAACGGTGGATGTAACGCCGTTTGATCTGTTTAGTGCATTTGCCGATTATTTAAAAAAATACGGCGTTTGTGCAGATGCCATCTCTTTAGACACGTACATTGGATATGTATGGGCATTTTTCTCGGCGCTCCCGAAAATAGATACAGCCGTCTTAAAAGATACACTTATACTCGACTGTTATACATCCAGACAAATCCATCGCTTACCGCCGTCTTTATTTGAAAAAGACCCACGTATTGCAAAAATCAACAGACAACTGGGTAAAAGCGGTATCAAACGGGGAATTGCCATATTACAATCAAAGAAAAACACGGTCGCAATAGTAGAATATACCAACCGCGACCGTGTGACAAGCAGATACCCTTTACAGCTATTGCCATTGGATTCTTTTGCTTTTTAAAAGTGTTCCGACAAAGAAACAGATGCAGACGACCTGTGCGGTGTAATGTCCCGCAGGTCGTCTTTTTTAATACTGCCAAATAAAAATGACAGTATTAAATATATTACAGAGATAATGCCTATGCCCACTACAACGCGTCGAACAGGCGTTGCAATCGATAAGACGTTTTGCAGCAACATCCAACCACTGACAGCTGCTATGGCTGCTAACAGCGGTCTTATAAGCCATTCGCCCCATTGCATACGCACATTGGTGACTTTTAATAACCTTTGAAGATTGAGCGAAGAAGTCAGCAGATTGCTCAATACCATAATGAACAGAAACCCTGCCATTCCTTTCGCCGGTACCAGCGCGATAATCAGCAGTATACGGGTTGCAGAATCTAAAACACTATACCAGAGAGAGCGCATTTGTTGATTTAACCCTTTCAACATACCGTCAACAATGCTTTCTAAATACATGATCGGCATTAACGGTGCAAGTACGCGTAACAAAAAACCAACATCGTGACTTCCGTATAATATATCGCCTAAATCGTATGCAAAAACCGTAAATAAACCACTAAGCCAGATGGACATCAGCAAGGTAATGCGAAGCGCTTTTTTTACGGCGCGTGTCACTTTTTGCTGTTCACCTAACGTATGTGCTTCGGATAGTTCGGGTATTAATAAGGTAGATACAGATGACAGAAAGGAGGATGGAAAGAATAACAACGGTAACGCCATACCTTTTAGCATACCGAACTGTTCTAAAGATGTTTGCGTAGTGCCGCCGTATGCGGTCAGTTTTTGCGGGACAAGGATGTTTTCCACCGTACGTAATACAGAGTTGAGATACCGACCTGCAGTGATAGGTGCCGCAATTTCCAATAAATGCTGTACAATACCGTATTTTTCTGGTAAAACGTGTGTACCTTTTAACTGCTTTAGAGCTTTAAGGTCGTAAAAATATCCACCCATCATAATACAGGATGATAAAATTTCTGCAAATCCATCTCCGAGAATGACCGCTAAACACGCTGTTTTTACATCGTTACCACCCCAAAGTTGCAAGAACAGAAAGATAAAACCGATACGTGCTACTTGTTCTGCAATTTGGGATATAGATGGCAACAACGTCTTTCTCCGTGCTATAAAATATCCGCGCAGGCATGCGGTAATTCCCATAAACGGCAAACTGATACCGAGCACCTGTAAAGAGGGTAACGCCCGTATATCTTTGATAAGATAGGTACAAACAGGCGCAGCAAAAAAGAATATCAGTCCGGCAGATACTACACCGACCGCTATGCAAAGTGGCACAGCGCGCCGCAAAACTTGTTTTACGGTACGGACTGTGCCGCACACCAACTGATCGGTGACCAACCGCGTGACGGCAGTGCAAATGCCGGTTGAAGCAAAGGTAGACAGTAATACATATACGGAAAATACCAGTTGATACAGTCCCATTCCTTCGGCGCCGATGCGTCCTGAAAGGTAAATGCGGAAAATAATGCCGATAGCACGTAAAATCAACGCTGTAACGGTCATAACCGTGGCGTTTTTCATAAATTCCTTTTGTTGCATAGTTTCACCTAATCGGTATGGTTTCTTGCTATGGTAAGGTCATAGACCAAATCGTTATATAGTGCTGTGATACGGTTCCATGTCCTGCGGTCGGTAACGCCTGTTACAGGCAATCCAACAACCCGTTGCATTACGCGAACAGCGTCTGCCGTGCTTTCGGTGTATTCTGCGCTGACTGTCGGAAACGGGATGTTTTTGAAAACGGTAGCAATACTTCTCAGCATTATATTCAAAAAATATACGGCATCTTCGATATCGCCTTTGCGCAAGGCAACACCGTCACCCGGACGAAAAGCAAAAATCGGAATTACATCCTTGCTTTTCTCGTTATATACATTGGTGGCTTCTACTAAACGGTCATACGTGTTTCTGTCTACTGTGCCGGTAAGGGGTAACCCGTATGTTTGTTGGAAATTCTCTACCGCTTTCGTGCTTTCGGGACCGAAAACACCATCTATAGGTACGTTAGACACGCCGTTTTTTTGGATTTCCATATTGCGTAATAACCGTTGTATTTCTTCGATATATACGCGTTCTTCGTTTGTAATATCGTTATCGGGGAAAGGTTTAAATATCATACCGTGCCCTCCGTATGTACGTTGCCGCTGTGTTGGTCGGCACGTTTATTGTTACCGTTACGTAAGTCCGCATATAACGATGCAATACTATTCCAAGCAGCAGGCCCAACAATACCTGTTTGCTCCAATCCAAACGTACGTTGAAATGCTTCTACTGCGGCAGCCGTTTGACTACCGTATACGCCTGTTACGGGAACAGTAGGAATTTCTGTGTATGTTTCGGAAATATACGCGAGATATTCTTGCAAAGTCATTACAGCGTCGCCTTGTGACCCTTGTCGTAAGACAAAACCGGGATATATCGCTACGCCGCCTTCCAAACTGTTGGTAGTTGCGATAATACCACGATACACGCGGTAAAATTGCTGCCATGTGTCTATACCGACAATACCGTCTATCGGAAGACCTACCGTTTGCTGAAATGCTCTTACTGCCGCTTCCGTTTGCCGGTCATATACACCCGTAATTTCAATTTGCGGTACCGTATCGTAAAATTCACCGACCACAGCCACGAAATACTGCAAGTTACGCACATTGGAACCGGTATCACCACTTTGTAAAACGCCGGGAAATTCTTTGGAGATTTCTTCGGCTGAAATACCTTCCGAATCCAATTCCGATAACCGCTTGACGCCGTTGTAGATCCGCACGATTTTATACCACGTCGCAGGACCTATGATCCCGTCGGGAGTTAAATTGAAAATCCGTTGAAATTCTTTGACCGCCGCTTCCGTTTCCTGCCCGAAAATACCGTCTACGGGGTTGATTTTCGGTATAGCAGGATAGTTGCGGGATATGCGATTTAACTGTACTTGTTTAAACCGCACTTCATTGCCCGCTTCGCCCAAACGTAACGGTAAACCCGGGTAGGAAGCGCCCGCTGATTGTACGGGAGCATTTTCTACGATCGCGATATCATCACCGTAGTAATTTTGCAAAATTTCAAAAGGGGAGAGACCCTGCTCTGCTAATGGAACAGTCCCCCATTGAGATAAACCTTCGCAGGTGGATGTGGTACCGTTGCAGTATTGCGTGAAATACGGTTCTATAGAGCCTTCACGTATTACATAGCTGTTAAAAATCTCATCTACAATGCGACTGATATTTTCAAAAATATTACGGTTTGGCACAAAAGCTTGGTCGTATTGTGTGTTATTTGTAATATCAAAATCATACCCCTGACTGGGATACCACTCGGTATACACACGATTGAGCGCATACGAGATTTGCGCATAAATATTAGCACGTAGCGCACTTTCCGGCCAAGTAGGATAGATTTCGCTGGATGCTACATTTTTGATATATTCGGGAAAGGGAAGCGTTATGTTTTCCGCGGCAGTACGCGGTGCACCGAGATGTACGGTAATGGTTTCGGGGATAAACGGCTCACCGGTCATTCATAGCACCCCTTTGCTGTGTATTTTTGCTGACTTCGGGAGCGCCTTCTGTAATAACGGTTTCTCGATTGCTGTTGTCTCCTTCGGTTATGGGTATCAAATCGACCGGTTGTACTGCGGTAATGCCACCATACATAGGTATTTCCCGTAGTAAAATGGGATAAAAACCATCAGCACGAACGTACATATTATAATACGTGAAAGGTACCATATTTTCGGGCGACTGCGAATATATACCGCTCACGGCAGGTAGCGAAAACAGCGGTGAATACCCGCTTACATCGGTACGCGCAACCTGTTCCAGCAGTTCTTCGTCATCGATTAAACGTGTTACGATAACCTGGGCATTAGCAACAGGTAAAGCGCCTCTGGCAGTGGTAACGAACGCCTTTAAATACCCTAATGACATTTCTTGTGGCGGCGGTGCGCTGGGCGGTAATATTTCGCCGTCAACGTCATATAAAGGGAACGGCGGGAGGGTCGTTGGCGGCGCAATAGGGGGCGCATCGGTTTGGCCGCGGTTTTCTTCGTCAACAGCATTATTTTCCGCTTCGACCGCAGAAACGTCTTGTGATGTGTCTTGCCGCATCTGTTGTAAATCCTCTGTAACATCAGGTAGGGGAAACTGCGCGTCTAACTGTGCCATCGTGGGGATAGACGAGGATGCCGCTTGTGCATCGTGTTTTTTCTTCATGGCGAGCAATTCGTCGTTATATTGGCGAATCAATTCTTCCACAGGAACGGTAATATTTTCTTTTGGCATATTTCTTCTCCTTTCAGAGAGTTGTGATAGTTCACTTTACGTTAATCACATAAAAAATATGCAAAAAAGCACGGTAATGGATGGCTACATTACCGTGCTTTTTTTCTTTTAAATTGTTTCTACCAGTTCTTTGAGATACGCCTTAAAGTCAACACCGATCTCAGGGTGGGTAAGCGCCACTTCACAAGCGGCTTGCATAATGCCAAGCTTATTACCCATATCGTAACGGGTGCCGATGTAATCAACGCCGATCATACCTTGTGATTTTGCAAGTTGCATCATAGCATCGGTTAATTGAATCTCTCCACCGGCACCGGGTAGCGTGTGGTCAAGAATATCGAATATTTCCGCCGGCAACACACAACGTCCTAATATAGAATACAAGGACATAATTTGCTCAGGTTGCGGCTTTTCAATCATATCCGTCACCGAAAAAACGCGATTGGCTAACGGGGATACTTCCAAAGAACAGTATTTTACAACTTGTTCCGGTGTAACCTGTTTGATACCGACAACACCTTTTCCGTACTGTTCATATGCACGGCATAATTGTCCACAAACGGGAGTTTCACTTAGAATAACATCGTCACCATATAAAACCGCAAACGGTTCATCGCCCACAAAACTTTTTGCACAAGAAACGGCATGACCTAAGCCTTTTGTTTCTTTTTGTCTTATAAAAGTGATGTTGGCTAAATGGGTGATTGCACGGAGTTGTTCCAAAACAGCCGTTCTGCCACCGGCTTCTAACCGTGCTTCCAGTTCTATTGCGTGGTCAAAATGGTCTTCGATCAGCCCTTTGCCGCGATTGGTAATAATCAAAATATCTTCTATGCCGGATGCAACTGCTTCTTCTACGATATATTGAATGGCAGGTTTATCCACAATAGGCAACATTTCTTTTGGCATCACTTTTGTGATGGGTAATACCCGTGTGCCCAGACCCGCTGCGGGTATAACTGCTTTACGAACCTTTTTCATTGAAGACTCCTTTTACATAAACAATATATTGGCAAAAGCAGAAACAAAGTATAAAATTGCATACGCGATCGCACCGAAAATCATAGAACCGCCGCCTATACGGGATAATGCAAAATCAGAGCCGTTTTCTGCTTTCCAACTATTGATGCGCTTTTTAGCAACACGAAAATACAGATAATTGCCGATAATACCAAAGAAAAAGCTGATCAGCAGTTGAATGACGGCGCAAAGAAGTATAACCAATTCCCAACGTACAAAAACGGGGTCTCCCATATGCTGTTGCATCAAAGCTGCTAAATCCGTGTAGCCCATAGCGGGAGATGCGTCTAAATAACCATACAAGAAAAATGCCGTACAAAACGTCCGCAAAATTTCAAATATCAGAACCAAAGAACCGTAAAGATACTGCTTGCGATACCATAACCAGTACGGTGTGAGCAGAAAAGCCGCCCAGTTCCAACCGATGGAAGTATCACTTTTTGCAAACTTATTAAAACGGGGAAGATAGTACTGCGCGTTTTGGCCGACAAACAGGCGCAAATCTCGCGCTTTTACACCGTCAATATCTTCGCTGTCATTGATAAACGTTTCCTGCATAGGAGCAGAAAAAGGACTGTATTCACGGTATTCGCCGCCCATATGCGGTGCTTGTTGTGTACTTGCCCATTCTTCCGCTTCTAAATCCCGCCCGCAATGAGAACAGAATTCTGCAAACGCAGAGTTCTTTGTCCCGCAATGGCTGCATATATGACTGTTTTCCGTATCATAAGACGGGTTTCCGGATGCGGATGCCGTTTTTTCACGGCTCCATTGGTCAGGCGTATTATGTTTTTCTGCATAAAAGCATCGCGCATTTTCTTTCCAACACGCCCTATGGTGCGGTGCCCCGCAATCGGGACAGGTAACAATATCATCGCCTTCGGTAAACTGCTTTTGACATACAGGACAAGAATATCCTTCGTAAAAGAACATACAAGACCTCCGCTGTTTTGTTTCTATACCGATATTGTACCTTTTAAAGCACGTTTCTGCAAGTGTTTTTATAAGTATTTATAAATTATTAAAAATTAAGTACCTATTATTGATATTTTTTATAAAAAGCAGTATAATACAAAAAACGGTTTTCTAAAAGGGGTGTCCCGTCAATGGAATATATCAAGAACTGCGCTAAAGCGCTGTGTACTGCGGCAGGGGTTGGCGGAGAACCTGCTGTAGCCGAGATAGCCAAATCTTTACTGCGTTCGTATACTGACGATATTTCTACAGATGCTATGGGTAATATTACGGCGGTTATACATTCTAACGATTCTATGGCACCCGTCGTTTTATTGGAAGCGCATATGGATGAAATTGGTTTTGTCGTGACGGGGATTACGGAAAACGGTTTTTTACACGTTGCGCCTTGCGGCGGTGTCGATAAGCGGTGCTTAGCTTCTACACCCGTAACGGTCTTTGGTGCGAACGTATTAAACGGCGTTTTTTGTTCTACGCCGCCGCATTTGTCTAAAGACAAGGAAAATACAGTGACGGATGACGGAGCGCTGTATATTGACGTAGGGTTATCCGCAAACGACGTAACAGCGGCTGTGCCGCTGGGGAGCCGCGTATCTTTTGCCGCGAATTTTGCGGAGATGGCAGGAAATTGTATCACATCCAAAGCCTTGGATAATCGTGCCGGAATGACCGCTGTTTTGTACGCGCTGTCTCTCTTGAAAGACAAGCAGATACCGTATACTATCAAAATATTGTTTACCGTTCAAGAAGAACTCGGTTGTCGCGGTGCGAAAACGGGCAGTTTTGCGGCGGACGCCGATATGGCTATTGTAACAGACGTCAGTTTTGCGCATACCCCTGACAGCAAACAGGAAAACTGCGGCGAACTGGGCAAAGGCGCAATGATCGGTATGGGACCAACCCTGTCTTATGCATTGTACACACAAATGTTAGATATAGCAATACAAAAGCATATACCGTATCAGTTAGAGGTGACGGGTGGTAAGACGGGCACAGATGCGGATACTATCAGCATTTCCCGCAGCGGTATTCCTACGCTGTTGCTATCCATTCCGTTACGTTATATGCATACACCCATTGAAACCGTCAATTGTCACGATATTGCCGCTGTCGGAGAATGTATGGCGGCGTTCATCGAAAAGGGGGCGGTACAATGAGAACCATATTGCAGATGCTGTGTGCATTATCGGGTGTTTCCGGCAGGGAAGACGCCGTAAGAACCTATATTTTAGATGCGCTTGCCGCTTGCGGTACCGAGAAAAAGGTTACAGTTGACCCATTAGGTAATGTAATTTGTACACTTTTCGGTAAAAAACGTGCTGATAAACAGTTGATACTGGCCGCGCATATGGATGAAGTGGGACTCATTATTACGTCTATCACCGATGACGGTTTTTTGAAATTTGAAACAGTAGGTGGCATTTCCGATGCCGCTTTATACGGAAAACGCGTGAAAATCGGTGAGATCATTGGCGTTATAGGCTGTAAAGCTATACACCTTTGCAGTAAAGAAGAAGCAGAGAAAATACCCAAAAAGCAAGATTTACTAATCGATATTGGGGTTACTGCCGATATTGCAAAGAAACACATAAAACCGGGAGACGTTGCTGTGTTTGATGCACCGTTCACTTGTTTACAATCCCTTGTTATGGGTAAAGCAATCGATGACCGTATCGGTTGTGCGTTGCTTTTAAAATTGGCAGAGCAGCAACCGCCATACGATATCACCTTAGCCTTTACCGTACAGGAAGAAGTAGGCACACGTGGTGCATCAACCGCCGCTTTCACCGTGAAGCCCGACATTGGCATTGTTGTGGAAACCACGACAGCGGCAGATATTGCCGAAGTTTCGGGCAATCAGCGTGTGTGTGTAGTAGGGGACGGTCCTGTTGTTTCCTTTATGGATAAAAACACGTTATACGATGCAAATCTCTATACCAAAATTCGCGATATCGCTAATGAAAACAATATTCCCAACCAAACGAAATCTGTTGTAGCGGGTGGCAACGATGCAGGCAGCATACAGCGTGCCGCAGGCGGTAGCCGTGTTGCTGCCGTTTCCGTACCTTGTCGGTATCTGCATTCTTCTACATGTGTTTGCTCATTAGAAGACGCGGAAAACACCGCAAAATTGTTGCAGCTCTTAGTGGAGGTGCTGCCGCAATGATTCGGTTGTTTACCGGTGACTCTCTGCCTACGTTTGATATAAATTGGCAGAGTACGTACATAGTATCGCGTTTTTTAGCATACGGTGGCAATGCGCCGTTTGCGCCGTTTTATATGGATGAAAACGATACCGTTTTATCTGTTCTCAGCGGTGACGCTGTTCTATATGCAACACATTTAAACATAGAAGAATGGGCCTGCTTTTTGGCAATGCATCCCGATATTACTACTGTTACAGCATCTTGGGATATTGCAACATCTCTTGCAGACACACTGCAAAAAACGGTACAACCCAAGAAAGTTATGCGGTTACAAAATGCATTATCCGTAACACCAACACTGGTAACTGAGCAAACACCGCGACAAATATATCCGTTACTAAAAGCAGTATTCGGCGACACAATGCCTGCGTTTGATGACTGGTACGTAGACGTTTCGCATCGTTTGAGACACAATAACTGTACGGTGGCAGGTGTTTCTTTGGAAAATGAACCCGTATCAACAGCAATGACCGTTGCGCAATCGGCAGATGCCATAGTCATCGGTGCGGTGGCAACATCACAGAAAGCCAGAAAACGCGGTTACGCCGCACAATGCATTGGCTATCTCGCTGATAAACACAAAGAAAAAACAGTAATGATTTCTCCGAAAAATTCGTATGCAGAACACCTGTACACGAACATGGGCTTTGTTGTTACCGATACAATAGGACAAATTTATATACGGAAAGAAGATTAAACCGATGGATACTACATTTTTTCAGTTTGACAGTAAATTGATTGCGCTTGCCAACGCAATTGAAAAGGATCTTAGACCGCGATTTGCAGAAATTGATGCTGTTACAGAGTATAATCAGCAAAAAGTGCTGTCGGCATTTATCCAACACGGTGTCAGCGAATCGCATTTTACACCTACAACCGGTTACGGATACGGTGACCGCGGCAGAGATAAATTAGACGAAGTATTTGCAGATATTTTTGAAACGGAAGATGCTTTGGTAAGACATAGTATTTTATCCGGCACCCACGCCATTGCAATCGCTTTGTTCGGTATTTTGCGTCCCGGCGACACGTTGTTGGCGGCCACAGGCAGACCGTATGACACTCTGCATCAAGTCATTGGTATCCAAGAAAAAAATGCGGGTTCTTTAGCAGAAATGGGCGTTGATTACAAAGAAGTTGGCTTAAATGACAACGGAAAACCCGATTTAGATGGGATTATTGCAGCGTTGAAAGCATATCCCGCTGTCAGAATGGTACATATCCAGCGATCCAAAGGCTATGCTACCCGTCCTTCGTTACGCGTAGACGAGATAGGGGAGATAGTACAGGCAGTACGTAGCGTGCGTAAAGACGTAGTCATCTTTGTGGACGATTGTTACGGTGAATTTGTAGAAAAACATGAACCTACTGCGGTTGGCGCTGATTTGATGGCAGGCTCTCTTATCAAAAATGCCGGCGGCGGCATTGCCGAAAACGGCGGCTATATTTGCGGTAAAAAAGAATTAGTCGAACGTTGTGCATATAGAATGACAACGCCGGGATTAGGCAGAGAAATAGGTGCATCGCTTGGTCATAACCGTACCTTATTTATGGGACTTTTCCACGCACCGCACGTCACGGGCGAAGCATTAAAAACAGCGGTATTCGCGGCAGCGTTAATGGAAAAACTGGGCTTTAGTGCAGCACCTACGGCAAATGAACCGCGTGCCGATATTATCGAAACATTATATCTGGAGACACCCGAAGCGTTAATTGCATTTTGCCAAGGTTTACAAAGTGGCTCGCCGATCGATGCATTCGTAACACCCGAACCGAGCGAAATGCCGGGTTATGATAGCGACGTTATTATGGCAGCAGGCGCGTTTACCATGGGTTCTTCTATAGAATTATCCGCCGACGCTCCGCTGCGTGAACCGTTTGCAGTTTTTATGCAGGGTGGGTTGCAATACCATTCGGGAAAAATTGGCATTTTAAGCGCCGCGCAAAAACTGTTGGACGAAGGCATTGTAAAACTGTAATACGATAAAAACCTTTCCCAAAGTTTGTCGTTTTGAGAAAGGTTTTTATTTTTATCGTTCCGAAAGGGAAAACCCCTTGACAATATTACTCCTACCTGTTATAATCTAACTAAACAAAATGAATATTTTGTTTAGTTAAGGGGAGAAGTAAAACAAATTTTAGCCTGTATAAGGGGTTTTACCGCCAATTTATGCTTTGTGTGCTTTATCTACTAAAACCCCTTTGAAAAACTGCTTTAGTTGAGATATGGTATTTGCTGTTTTGCATATTATCGATTGTTTATATTTAAATTTTGTTATAACTTTTATTCAAATTTTTAAATTCTTCATATTCTTTTTCACCACTTTTAAAAACGACAACTTTTTTAATTGTTTTAATTGAACACTGTATCATTTAAAATATTTAAAATCGCTCCAGAGCAGAGTTTGTTTTTGCTTAAAAAGGCACAAACTCCAAAATTAACAAAATTTCAAAAAAACAAAAACTATATGTTATAAATATTGTAATTTGCAAGCCAAGCAAGCAATTGTTAAGCACAGGATCGCTAAACAGATATTGTTTATAAGACGTATGCGGTTTTGGAAGCTACATCGGTCATACTGTGTAGATTTTGCGCTGTACTAATGCGTATAGATGTATTCCCTCGCACTATATTCCCGTATAAATATCCCCTATTTTCTCCTTGTGAAACTGTTTCACGGAAAGGCGGTAGAGAAGTATGAAACAAGAATATTTCCAACAAGCTCCTGAAGTTCTAAAAGGGTTTCTGGGATATATGGAAACCGTCAAAGGGCGTTCGGCAACGACTGTCAACGAATACTTTACGGATCTCAGAATGTTTTTTCGCTTTTTAAAGCAACAGCGCGGTCTTGTCCCCCATGATATGCCCGAAGAAGAAATTTCTATTTTAGATGTTGATATTCCGTTATTGAAAACGGTTACGCTGAACGATTTATATGAATTTATGAATTACCTGCGCTCAGAACGCGAAAACACGAATACGAGTCGTGCCCGTAAGACCTCTTCCCTGCGCCGTTTTTTTAATTATCTTACAGAAAACGTGCAGCTGCTTGAAAGTAATCCCGCACGCAACTTAAGCACTCCCAAAACCGCCAAAACATTACCTAAATACCTTTCATTGGAGCAATCTATTGATTTGCTGAAAGCAACAAGCGGCGGCGAATACGCTGCGCGCGACTTCTGTATGATCGTGTTATTGCTGAATTGCGGCTTAAGACGTGCAGAATTAGCAGGTATCAATATACGCGATATACGTGACGATAACACGTTATTGGTTCGCGGCAAAGGCAATAAAGAACGCGTTATTCATTTGAACGGTGCCTGTGTCGATGCTATTCGTGAGTACTTAAAAGTACGCCCGAAAGACGGCGTCAAGGACCGCCAGGCGCTGTTTTTGAGCCATAACAAGCAACGTATCACCTTACAGGGTGTTCATTACGTCGTCAAAGGGTATTTAAAAGCTATTGGTCTGGAAGATTTGTCTACACACAAATTACGGCACACAGCGGCAACTTTGATGTACCAGCAAGGCGGTGTGGATATACGTGTTTTAAAGGATATTTTGGGTCACGAAAACTTAGGTACTACCGAAATATATACGCATATTTCTACCGCGCAGATCCAACAAGCAGTAGAATCTAACCCGTTAGCAAAACTTAAAATAAAACCCGACACCAAAAAAGACGAGGAATAATCATTCCTCGTCTTGTAATTTATATAACATTTCCGCAACTTCTTTGAATACGGGTGCCGTTTTTCCACCCGTATTTTCCGCGTTTTCGGCCAATGCGACTATAACATAATCCTTTTCTGCGCAAGGTGAAAAATATCCTGCGTACCAACTGTGCACCACAGCATATTTTTCGTTTTCTGTCGGTGCCCATCCTGTCTCGGCTGTTCCTGTTTTTGCACCGGCCAAGCCGTACTGCGGCTTTCCGTCGGCACCGGTACCGCCATCTTCAGTTGCAGCTTCCATCATTTTACGTAATGCAGTTGCAGTTTCTGCAGAGAAAACACGACCGGACAGTATTTTTTCTGTTTCGGTTACTTCTCCTTGTTCGTTTACAAAACCTTTAACAATGCGTGGTGAACACAGGACACCGTCGTTGACAACGGTGGATATCAGCGAAGCGATATGCATCGGAGATGCAGATAATTCACCTTGACCAAACGAAAAATTAGCAACAGCGGCAGGTGTTTGCAGAGTGTTCTCGCTCGGCAATGTTGATACGGCTGTTTGTATACCGTCACAGAGTGAAATAACGCTACCGAATTGCAATCTTTTGGACAAATTTAAAAGCGGTATACCACCCACATCCTGCATTAACTGGATAAAATAACAGTTGCAAGATTTTGCAAACGCTTCTTCCATCAATAACGCGCCGTGTCCCAACCGATGATGGCAATGAAACACGTTATTGCCAACAGTAATATTACCGTTACACGTGTACGATTTTTGCGTTGTGCTTTGTGTTTCTAATGCCGTTGCCGCCGAAACAATTTTAAAAACCGAACCGCAATTATAGTTGCAAAGCGCGCGGTTTAGAAGCGGCGAAGCGGGATCTTGTAAAACATCGGCAACATTATTGGGATGATATGTCGGTAAACTTACCATTGCCAATACATCGCCGCTTGACGGTTGCATCACAACAACAGCGCCTTTTTTGATATATTTGGTCGCAATATCTTCTGTCAGTTTTTGAATATTCGCGTCTAACGTAAGATGTATACCGCCATTTGCATTTTGTATGGTATTTGCGAGTTTTGGCGGAATGCCCCCCAAGGCTTTCCCGTTGGCATCCACCGAATATGTGGCGGTAGCCCGACCTGTATAGTCGTTTAAAATGCCGTTAAAAGCGGCTTCAATACCGACAAGACCTTCTGTTTTATCCGCATCCATATACCCGATGAGATGCGGTGCCAATACACGTTTGCCGTATCGTATCGGTACTTCAAACAATGAAATGCCGTTTGCCGCCGCGAGATTTTCCAAACGAACGACAGCAGGTTTCCCTGTTTGTAAAGCTGTGCTCAGCGTTGAAAATGCAATCGTATCCATTGATTGAGACAGTGCTGTTAATGCGTCAGGCACAGCAATCACACCGGCACGGTATTCTTTCTCATCATTTACTAAAGGGAAACCGTTGCGATCATAAATTGTGCCGCGTACATTGGCGACTGTAACAGTTACGGAGGATTGTTTATCTGCTGCTGTACGTAAATATTGGTCCGATAGCGTATATATACGAAACAACAATCCGCAAAACATACACATAAAAACGCCAAATACCAGCCACAACCGCTTTTTCATAAAAAATCCTCACCTTTCGTAATAAGTTTGCCCAAAAGGTGAGGATTTAATCTTTTATTGCTTTTTGCGCAACAAACTGCCTGCTTTCAGCGGTCTGTTAAACGGTATCTGTAGTTTCATAGCAGCGTGTGGCGCACTCTTAATCGGCGTGCCGTCGCCGTCATATAAAGCATCTAACTGCATCAAAAACGGCTTTCCACCGGGTTCTAAAACATCTAAAGTATCGCCGACAAAAAAACGATTGCGTTGTTCTACAAGTAAATTACCGTTGTCATATCCTTCAACAACACCTACCACGGCATAATCACGGATATATCCTCCAACCGATATATCTTGATGCGGCATACCAAAGTAAAAACCTGTACCGTACGGACGATGACTGACTTTGTTCAATTCTTCTACGATCCACGGTTCCGGCACATAATCAGCGGCATATCCCGACGCTATATATCCATCTACTGCCGCGCGGTATGCCGCAGTAGTAATCGCCGTATAGTAAGCAGCTTTGGCTCTCCCCTCGATTTTAAAGGAAGTGATGCCCGCATCGGACAAGGCGGCAATATGTTCTATCATATTCATATCATGCGCGTTAAACAGATAGGTACCGTTTTCATCCTGTTCTACCGTCATCGGTTTGTCAGGTCGGTTAGGTTCAATAATGTCATATCGCCAGCGGCACGGTTGTGTACATTCTCCATGATTGGCATCACGGCCTGTCATATAATTGGAAATGACACATCTGCCTGAAACAGACATACACATAGCCCCGTGTACAAATGCCTCCAATTCCAACGAAGGCGGCGTTTTTGCGCGGATAGTACGGATTTCTTCTAAGGATAGTTCTCTTGCCAAAACCACCCGTTTAGCGCCCATTTCGTACAAAACACGCGCCGTTTCGAAGTTGACAACACCTAATTGCGTAGAAATGTGTAGCGGAATATCAGGTGCATATGTTTTGGCCATAGAGATCATACCAAGATCCGCAACTATTAAGGCATCCGGTTGTATATCATTTAAAAAGCGCAGATATGCGGGTAACGCTTCAAACTCATGATTGCGCGGTAAAACATTACAAGTGACATATACACGCTTACCTGCATCATGTACCTGCTTTACCGCGTACGCCAAAGCTTCTGCTTCAAAGTTTTGGGAGGCGGCACGCATACCAAACTGCGTTCCTGCAAGATACACGGCATCTGCACCGTATAAAAGTGCGGCTTGTAAGCGTTCCGCATCGCCTGCAGGAGATAAAACTTCTATCTTTCGTGTTTGCATATAGGACCTTTCTTAACCGTACATACCGATTTTATATTTACGACAGGTGGCAACATGTTGTGAGAATGTCTTGGAATAATAGGTGTTACCCGCTGTATCGTTGGCAAAATAATAACATGCCGATACATATGCATCGTCCGACGGGAAAACCGCCGCTTTCAACGCGTCCAACCCGGGATTACAAATAGCACCTGCCGTTAAACCCGCGCGCACGTATGTGTTGTATGCCGCACCAATTGCTTCAGCATCGGCGGTATTAGGTGCTAAATCCTTCACATACAATGCTGTTGAATCACATTCCAAACGTGTGTAATCACTATCTAAGCGGTTATACAACACGCGTGTTACTTTGGATAATTCCGTAACATTTGCCGCTTCTTTTTGCGCTATAGAAGCCATAATCACAACATCATCCAACGTGAGATTACGGGATTGCATAGCCGATTTCATTTCAATGGTAATTTTACTGTTAAAATTAGAAAGGAATTTCTGTATAACGCTCTTACCGCTGCTTTCGGTGAAGAATTCGTAAGTATCCGGGAAAAGATATCCTTCCAAACGGTAAATGCGACCTTGATATTTACCGCCGTCAGATGCTTGCGGTATGGATGCGAAGAAATCAAAGTCATATGTTTCATTCAATAAAGCGTTATAGAAGTCTGCAGAAGTACAAACATTTTTCTCTTCTAATTTTTTGGCAATTTGATCGATGGTATATCCTTCGGGAATGGTAACCGTTACCGTCTCCCGCGGATTACCCGCAATGATACGGTCAGCTAACTTTTGATATCCCATATTTGCAGACAAGCTGTAATTTCCCGCCTGATACCGTCCGTCCCGACGGGTTAATTTAGAATATCCACGGAAAATGAGTGGATGATCAACAAGATCGTTTTCGGCTAAAATCTCGGCAATTTGGACAGTAGTGGCACCTTGCGGAATCACTACGTCCACTTTCGTATCCGACTTATTCAGCGCACTGAAATCCAAAGCCGCTGTTATAACAAAATATGTAAGTCCGCCGCATATCGCAATAATTAAAAGGAATATAAAAATGCTTTTTGCACAACCTGCGCCTTTTTTCTCGGTTTTCGGTTTCACATGGCGCGGTTGCTCTTCCGTTTTTTCATCCACTTCTTCCGTTGCGACGGTTTCTTCGGTTTCTTCTTCGGGAAGCGGCTCTAACCCTGCTTTTTCGCGGCGTTCTGCTTCTGCCATTTTCAACAGTTCTTTAAAATTTCCCGCCATTACGTTCACCTCAGTCCCTTTTTACTTTCTTTTTTCAACCCTACGTAAAAATCTATCGGTCACCAACAATTCAACCGCGCGGTCATACCGTCCGTGCGGTAAATGCGGGCGAATACACTCGCTGTAGCAAATGCCTATCATATTCCCTTCAAAGCCCGACAAGAAACGGTCATAATATCCTTTGCCATACCCCAACCGAAAACCGTTCCAGTCGTATGAAAATGCCGGCACTAAACAAATCCCCTTCGAAAAATCGGTCAACAGTTTTTCGGGGGTTGGACGTGGCTCTAATACACCGAAAGCACCCGGTTCTAAATCGTCAAAACCGTCGATAAAGTAAAACTCCATCGAACGGGTGCCCGGCACACAGCGCGGTACAGCCACCTTTTTACCATCGGCCAACGCGCGTGTAATGATTGCTCTTGTATCCACTTCTATATCGGTAGATACATACGTAAGTAACACGTTGTTTTCACGGTATTGCCACAACCGATATACACGCGCAGCAATGCTCGCGTCCTTTTCCGCCTTTTCTTCCGGTGACAGGTCACGTCGCATTTGTTTATATTTATCCCGCAACTGGGATTTTATCGGTCTAATGTCTTTTACTGGCATTGCATTGCATCCTTTAATGATTTCGCTGTGTCTTCGGATACCAACGATTTTACAATTTCCAAAGCAAACGGTATAGCGGCGCCGGGACCTTTACCTGTGATAAAACACCCGTCGCGTACCACCAAATCGTCTGTAACAGTAGCGCCTTCTAACGCGGCTTCAAATCCGGGATAGCACACGGCTTTTCTACCGTTTAACAACCCTAAGTGCCCTAAAATAGAAGGTGCGGCACAAATAGCAGTGATATACGCGCCGTTATTGAACGCTGTTTGTATAGCGGCTTGTACCACTGCACTGTTTTCAAGATTGACAGTACCGGGCATACCGCCGGGTAACACAATGGCATCAAATACATCGTCTAAAACGTCTGCATCGGTCATATCCGCTTTTACGATAATGTCGTGCGCACCGCGAATCTCGCGGCCGCCAACACCAACCGTAAAAACCGTTAATTTGGAGCGGCGTAAAATATCCACAACCGCCAGCGCTTCAATTTCTTCAAAACCGTCTGCCAAAAACACATATACCATTTGCTGTTTCACTTCCTATTCTGCAAAAAAAGTTCCAAAAAACGGTATTTTTAGGGCTCTCTTAAAATGCTTTTTTGCTTGCATACTGCAAGGTAAAAGCATACCGCTTTCTTGTTCTGTGCCCGCCATATACACAATACTTTGCTTTTCGGTAAAACATTGTGTAGGTAATACGTCACATAAAACTTCAGGAAAATATGCCGTACCATCATCGATAATGCATAGCGCTGTACCGTTATCAAAAGATATTATCTTAGCGTGTGATAACAACACTTGCAACATCGCGCTATCAAAATCCGCATACGCTATATGCTTGGTTCGCAAAAATTCTGCACGCTTTTTTGTGTATTCTTTAGCAGAAAACGGTAATGTCATAAGTGCTGAGTGCATACTTTCACTGCGCTGTACGGTGTATTCGTTACGATATAATACAGAACGATACCCTAATTTTTCGTAAAATGCGCGTAAAGATGGTTTTGCAGGATACAAAAACAGCATATCACAAGGTAACGCGCGCCTTATATACTCCAGCACATCTTTTGCATACCCTTTTCCGCGATGTTCCGGTAATGTGCCGACACCGTAAATATAATACGACACAAACTGTTGTGCATCATCGTAAAACGTTGCGGGCAAACAATACGCACACGAAACTAACGTTCCGCTTTCATATATACCAAAAATTTTTGCGTACGGTGCGGCTTCTTTTAAAAAAGTTTTGCCAAAATCAGCATCTTCCGGAAAACAAGCGCGCCACAGTATCAACAATTGGTCAAAATTCTCTGTTAAGTTAATTGACTTTACAGTTTGTTTTACCATTATTTTACCATTTCTTCGTATAAAGCAATTAATTTTGCGGTAATTTTTTCGGGAGCGAGCGGCGCGTCCCCTTCCCCACACGTAACTACCGTCCAACCGCATTTACGCGCAGCGTACAATGCACTTTCACGGCATTGTTTTAAATAGGTGATATCCCGCTCATGAATATCTTTTTGGGACTCATCGCCGTGATACCGACCTGACATCAGCATCTGAGCGATATGCAAAGGCATATCCAAAAACACAACCGTATCGGGTCGCGGCAACCCTAATTGCACATATTCATAGTATTCCAGCCAATCCAGATAGGCATCCCATTCACTTTTTGGCAGTTTTGCCATTTGGTGAATGGCATTGGATGTAGCATATCGTGCCGCAACAATCGGTGTGCCGTCTTTATAGTCGGCTTCCCAAAACTTTTTATAACTTGCATAACGGTCAACCGCATAAAACGAAGAAGCCGCGTAAGCATTCACACTATCTGCCGCCTCGCCGAATTCACCTGCAAGGTACATTTTGACCAACGCAGAAGACGGTTGATCGTAATCGGGAAAGGATATTTGACGATATTTATCGCCTTTTTCTTTCAAATACGCTTCCAAAAGACCTAATTGTGTAGATTTGCCGCTGCCGTCTAAACCGTCAATAACAATGAGTTTTCCCATATTTATTTCTGTTCCTTCCAACTATCGTATAATGCACGCATTTCATTCATTTTACCGCAGGACATTTTTCCCTCGGGACAACGGCCGCCGACACACGCAGGACCTGCATTCTTAAATAAATTCGGTGCCACTTCATAGCAAAGGCGGAACATCTGCGCCGCCAAATCGCGAATCTCCCACTGTGCACGATTACAGCAACGGTGATGAAAGAAATTCATAAGACTTCTCGCATTCATGGTCATCATAATTTTGGTGGTACACGCATTCGGCAACACAAACCGTGCATCTTCGATTGCCTTTTTCTCTGCGGCACTATTAGCGGCTTTTTCGTTCATACCGCTTGCGAGCATTTCTTTAAGATGCTTTTCTTTGAGAATGGCAGTTAAATCGTCGTAATGACGTTGATCTTCTTCCATCGCCTGTACATAAAGCGCTTTCGCTTCGGGAATTGCTTCAATTTCGGGTGGCAATACATATTCGAACATTTTAACGTTTACATAGCGTTGACTTTGCACGCTGTACGATGCGATGCGATGTCGTGTAATTTGCGCAAGCAAAGCACGGGAAACACCTTCGATACCAAATGTGAAACTGACGTGTTCCATTGGGCTTTCGTGGCCGAGTGCCGCCAGCTTGTCCACAAATTCTGCAGTTTTTTCGGGTGTTAAATTTTCCATAACCGTATCAATGTCCGCCGCAGAATAGCAAAGACGCGCCGCAGACGCCAATACGTGCTCAGGGTTTGGCGTATGGGTAATTAACTGTACTTTCATACTCGTTCCCTCTTTTCCGAAACATTACATTCAGTATACCAAAATTCTGTCGAATTGACAAGATATTTATTCACAAATCAGATATTCCCGCCAAGCTTCCAGCCGCTTTTCACCGATACCTTTAATTGCGGTAAGCTGTTCAAGTGTGGAAAACGCACCAATCTCAT
Organism: Acutalibacteraceae bacterium; assembly: GCA_045543675.1. Classification (GTDB taxonomy): domain Bacteria; phylum Bacillota; class Clostridia; order Oscillospirales; family Acutalibacteraceae; genus URNF01. The sequence continues at coordinate 9,636 of JAZPXM010000149.1, read as the reverse complement.
CCCGATATGCAATAATGCGGTCGGCATACACGTCTCCTATCCCCTTTACACGCATCAAATCCTCTTTCGTTGCGGTATTGACGTTAATAGGAAATGTTAGTACGGTTGTTGTAGGTGTGCTTTTCTCTGTTATCAATACACCCAGTTTGCTTTCCGGATATTTCACCTTTGCAACATTGGAATAATCGGGTAAAGAAAACAAGAAAGTAGCGGCACAACTGATAACTGTCAACAACACGATAAGCCATACCAATAATGACCTTGTTTTCGCGCTCAAATTTCGTTCACCGCCGCTTCATACGCTTCACGGATGGTGGTGACACCTATTATCTCCACACCATCTATCGGTTTTGTTTTCTTAGCGTTTGCGGCAGGTAAAATCACGCGGGTAAACCCTAATCGTACAGCTTCGAAAATGCGGGCTTCGGCGTTATTTACAGCACGAATTTCTCCTGCTAAACCTATTTCACCAAATGCTATCGTATGTGCATCGGCTGCGGTATCTTTCAAGCTGGTTATAAGCGCAATAGCAACCGCTAAATCGGCCGCAGGTTCGTTCAATCGCAATCCGCCGACAACGTTAACATAGGTATCTAGTGTTGATAAGAAATACCCCGCCCGCTTTTCTAATACTGCAAGCAACAAAGAAAGACGGTAATTATCAAATCCGGTTGCCATACGCCGCGGATTGGTAAGTCCAGAAGGCGATACAAGCCCTTGCACTTCTGCCAAAATAGGACGAGTACCTTCCATTGTGGATACCACACACGTACCGCTCACATTTTCCATTCTTCCCGAAAGCATCAGACCTGACGGGTTTTCCACTTCTTTAAGACCTTCGTCGGACATTTCAAAAACGCCTATTTCATTGGTGGAACCGTAACGGTTTTTAATACAACGCAAAATACGATAACTGCTGTTAGTATCGCCTTCAAAATACAACACACAGTCTACAATATGTTCCATCACCTTAGGACCTGCAATAGCACCGTCTTTATTAACGTGGCCTACAATAAAAGTCGGTAAATCACGGGATTTAACCGCATGCATAATGGCAGACGTACTCTCTCGCACCTGTGTAACACTACCCGGAGAAGACGAAATCGCCGACAGACTCATTGTTTGAATAGAATCGATAATCAGCAAGTCGGGCTTTTCTGTTTCCACCGTACCTATTACCGTGTCCACGTCCGTTTCGCACAAAAGATACAGGTTATCCGTCGTAACGCCCAAGCGGTCAGCACGCAATTTGATCTGCTTTTCGGATTCTTCGCCGGAGACATATAAAATTTTCATTTTTTCGCCGAGATGCTGGCAAATTTGCAACAACAGCGTAGATTTACCAATGCCGGGGTCACCGCCAATCAACATAAGACCGCCTTTGACTATGCCGCCGCCTAAAACACGGTCCAACTCTTTCATCCCCGTATCGGTGCGATATTCTTCACCCGTCTGCATATTTTTCAATTGTTGTACTGTTGCGCGCGGCGTAGCTGATGCTGTCGGTTTAGAAACGGATTGTCGCAATTCTTCCTGCAACGAATTCCATTCCCCACAAGACGGGCATTTGCCATACCACTTGGGAGATTCTGCACCGCATTCTGTACAAACATATATACTTTTTACTTTTTCAGCCATTATGTTCATCCTTTAGCCGTATATTCCAGTATTCCGCAACCGATTGCGAACGCCATTTGTTGCTGATACTGTTTTGTTTTTAATAACTGTGCTTCCGTTGGGTTAGACAAAAAACCGCATTCTACAATTACCGCAGGACGTGCCGTGCGATGCAACAAAAAGATACTGTCCCCTGCTGCTTTAATTGCACGCGTGTTCTGCGGTTGTAAGAATGAAACTACCTGTTTTTGAATAGTCTCCGCCAAACCTTTGCTTGCCGTGTGTTTAACACCGTAAAACACCTGTGTGCCATGGTATTTCGACTGTGAAAAATGATTTTGGTGGATGCTGACGGTGAAAGCTGCATTATCATATTGGCGCAACCGTGCATACATATCGTTGACTTTCCATCCACGTGATGGGTCAATACTATCGTCTGTAACCGTCACATCTTCCAAGCGTGTCATACGCGCCGAAAAGCCGCAAAATCGTAACAAATCATATAATTGTAATGATATGTCAAGGTTTATCCCGTCTTCCGCTGTTCCATCTGCTGCGGCCGTACCGTTATCCGCACCGCCGTGTCCCGCATCTATCAAGACCGTCATCTCTTGCGCACGCATCAACTCACAACGCATACCTACGGTATGTGCATACAACAATGCAATAACTACGGCAAAAACTGCACAAATCACCGCCAGAAAGCATTTAAAATGCATACCATCACCTCAACGAAATATATGACTGTTAAGGCAACGGATATACACATACGTGTATCTAATTGATTATAGCGTATTTTTCGCTGTTTTTCAACACAAAAAATAAAGAGACGTGTTTTGTACACCGTCTCTTTATCCGTATGTTTTATTCGATATCTTCGCCGTTTTCGAGTGCAGTCAGCATATCTACGCGTGTTTGGTGACGGCCGCCCTCGAACGGAGTTGTCAAAAACGCGGTTACAATCATTTTTGCCAATTCCGACCCGATAATGCGCGCACCAATAGCCAGCATATTTGCATCGTTGTGCGCGCGAGACATACGGGCAGAATACGGATCACTGCAAACGGCGCAGCGAATGCCTTTCACCTTATTCGCCGCCAAAGAAATACCGATACCGGTACCGCAGATAAGAATACCTTTTTCACACTTGCCTGATGCTACCGCTTTGGCGGCACGTGCACCATATATCGGATAGTGACAGCTGTCGGTGGTATAGGTGCCAAAATCTTCGTATGGCAGACCCATTTCATCCAAAACACCTTTAACGGTTTCTTTCATTTCTAATGCAGAATGGTCACAAGCCAGCGCAATCATCGTTATACCTCCAACAAACTCTCCAGTTCTTTCGTTTTCTCTTCAAATTCAGCCAATGCCGCCATTACGGGTTGAGGCGTGGACAGATCAACGCCCGCTTTTTTCAACGTTTCGAGCGGGTAATCGCTACCGCCTGCCCCCAAAAATGCAAGATACGGTACCGTATCCTTTGTTTTGAGCAGCTGCTGGCTGATAGCCGCGGCAGCAGAAAATCCAGTCGCATATTTAAACACATAAAAAGCGCGATAAAAATGCGGAATACGTGCCCATTCCCAATCCATATACGGATCTATTTCTACATTCTCACCGAAATATTGTGTCAGCAAGTCGTGATATACATCGCAAAAAACTTCCGCTGTCAGCGGTTTCCCTTCTTCCGCCAAGGTGTGCACTTTCCATTCAAATTCCGCAAACATAGTTTGACGAATGACTGTACCACGTAATTCATCAATAAAATGATTGATAAGATACGCACGTGTTTTCCTATCATCCGTTTCGGAAAGCATACCGCGCAGTAACAGATTTTCATTGACAGTAGATGCTATCTCAGCCAAAAAGATGGGGTAATCCTTATTGACGTACGGTTGCATATCCGAATAGTAGGTATGCATACAATGTCCCGCTTCGTGTGCCAAAGTAAATACGTCATTGAGTTTTCCCATAAAGTTGAGCAACATATACGGATGTACGCCGTAAACGCCTGTTGCATACGCACCGGTAGCCTTGCCGGGTTTTTCATACACGTCTACCCAACCGCCCGCCAAAAGGCGCGCTAAATCGTCTGCATAGGTCTCTCCCAGCGGTTTTAAATAGGTTTGCACCTTTTCCTTTGCTTGTTCGTACGTATACGAAACATCATCCATATCACTAACAAGCGGTACATAGCAATCGTATAAATGCAGTTTCTCGACACCCAGTGCTTTGCGGCGTAGTTCTAAATACCGATGATGAACAGGCAGATACGCATGCACCGCATCTATCAGTCCTTCATACAAACTTTTCGGCAGATTATCACCAAACAACGCGCGTTGCAAGCAAGAATCAAAGCCACGGGCGCGTGCCTTAAAAACGTCCGCCCGCACCTGGCCTGCATATAATGACGCAATTGTGTTACCCATTGCAGCAAAAGATTCATGGAACACACGGAATGCGTCTGCGCGAACGCGACGATCGCGACTTTCCCGACATTTTGCGAAAGTACCGTCCGTCAGCGCTAATTTTTCGCCGTTTTCATCCAGAATCTCGCCTTTATTCAAATCGGAACTTTCCAACATGGAAAAAGCGGTATCCATCGTCGACAACGCAGGAGATGCCATTGTCAATAACTGTTCTTCTCGTTCGGAAAGGATATGCGGACGATTTCGAACGATATCCGTCAACATATGCGCATAATCCGACAGTTCGGGGAACTTTTCGGTCATAGACAGTAACATTTCTTGAGGCAATGCCGTCATTTCCGGCATCAAAAAGGCGGTTGCTTCGCCTGCGGCGTAATATGCACTTAATGCTTTATCACGCATCGCCTGCGCGGTGGCATCGGTATGGTCTAAATCGTACCGCATATGTGCATAACCATACACCTTTTCAATCAATTCTGATAACGCTGTATCCGCCAAAAGTGCATCGCGTAAGCAGATATCGTCAGACAATTTACCGCAAAAAGCCGCTACTTTTTGCGCAAGAGTTGCCACTTTTTCAAGGTCTTTTTCCCATGCGGTGTCATCCGCATAAATATCAGTCAAGTCCCATTGTTCTTTGTTCAGCATAACAATTCCTTTCAAACACTAAAGCCGCCGTCTACCGCCAACACTTGCCCCGTTACAAAATCCGCCTGCGGTGACAATAAAAATGCCACAACATTTGCCACATCTTGCGGTGTGCCGATGCGACAAAGCGGCGTCTGGTCGGACAAGGCATTCAAATCTTCCGCAGAAAAACCCGCTAACATATCCGTGTCAATGACACCGGGCGCTACACAGTTAACACGTATATCGGACGGTCCGACTTCTTTTGCCAGCGCCTTTGTGAGCCCGATAAGCGCCGCTTTTGCCGCCGAATAATGCACTTCGCAGGAAGCACCACATATACCCCACATTGACGATATGTTTATTATGTTCCCTTTATGCTGTTTTATCATGTAAGGCAGTACACCTTTACAGCAATAAAACGCGCCATCTACGTGGGTGGCAAACATTTTTTGCCATTGCTCATCGGTTAAATCGGTAAATAAAGTTTGTTCGGCAATACCGGCATTATTCACCAATGCTGTAATATCGCCAAACCGCCGTATGCCGCTTTGTATCATAGCATCTACAGCCTTTGCATCGGTAACGTCTGCCTTGTACGGCAATACACCGACACCTTTTTTCTCCAATTCCTGCGCCAAATATAAGGCTTCGTGTTCGGAATGATTATAATTAAGAATAACATTGTAGCCTTTATCAGCCAATGTTAATGCAATAGCTTTACCGATACCGCGAGAAGCACCGGTAATTAAAACGGTTTCGGACATACTGTCTTCCTCTTACAGATTCAAAGTAATTTCTTTGTCGGAAAGGGTATACGGACGATATGTAATTCCCACCATATCCATCATACGTTTAGACGCACGCATAGAATCGCTGCCGGCATATTTATCTGACAGATATACCACTTCTTTAATACCCGCCTGGATCAAGGCCTTAGCACATTCATTGCACGGAAACAGCGTGGTATAAATTGTGGAACCACGCAGATTGGTGCCGTCGTAATTGAGAATGGCATTGAGTTCTGCGTGACAAACAAACATATACTTTGTGTCCTGCGGATCGCCCTCTCTCGCCCACGGCATCAAGGTATCGTGACAACCACGGGGCATACCGTTATATCCCATCGATAAAATCTTTTTATCGGGGCTGACAATACATGCACCCACTTGTGTGCCGGGATCTTTACTGCGCTGCGCAGACAGCAGAGCAATCCCCATAAAGTATTCGTCCCAACTGAGATATCCTTTTCTTTCATCCATAGAAAAACCTCCTCAAAGTTTAGTGTTTACAAACTTCGTAAACGCGCGAAATGCAGATGGTACCGCATATTGTTGTTCCAACTCTTCTTTTGTAGCCAACACATACGGGTATGAGGGTACATACGCACCGTCTATCGTAGCGTAATACCCAGTCATATGCCATTCCAAATGTGTGAAGATGTGCTTTGCATTCTCCAATTCGTGTAAAGAAAGCGCCTTTACACCTATTATTTTCAAATATTCTTTGGCATCTTGCTGCGTAAGAGCTCCCGCGCAATTAGGAAACTCAAACAAGTTAGCGAGCAAACCGCTGTCTGGTCGTTTATGCAATAAAACACGGGTCGGATTGCCTTCGGTTTTCAATACAAATACCGTTTTGGGTTCTATTTTGCGTTTGCTTGCCTTTTTCCGTACGGGTAGTTCGGCTGCTGTTCCTTGTCGTCTCGCTTCGCAAACTTCCGAAAACGGACATTTTTCGCATTTCGGTGCGGTATTGGGCAAGCATACGGTCTCGCCCAATTCCATAATCGCTTGATTGAATTTTCCTGCCGCATCTTGTGGAAGCAGACGTTTGGCAAGTGCAGTAAACTTTTTCTTGCCCAATGGAGATAATACGTCGGTATCATCTCCCGTTAAACGCGCCAGCACGCGTAGCACATTACCGTCTACGGCCGGTACGCATTCGTTAAAGCAAATAGAAGCGATTGCTCCTGCTGTATATTCGCCGATACCGGGCAATTTAAGCAGTTTTGCAAACTGTGTAGGCAATTCCGTTTTGCCGCTGTCAATAACTGTTTTTGCGGCTTTTTGAAGATTGCGCGCACGGCTGTAATACCCCAACCCTTCCCAACATTTCAAGAGTTCCGCTTCGTCTATCTCAGCAAGAGCACGTAAGGTAGGCATTTTCTCTAAAAACGCATAATAATGCGGAATGACCGCTTCAATACGCGTTTGTTGCAACATAATCTCGGAAATCCATACGCGATACGGCGTGGGATTTTGACGCCAAGGTAAAGAACGCGCATGCAGATCGTACCAACTGAGTAAAGCAGGGATCGTATTTTTTATGTTTTGTTCGGTCATACGTCTCCCCTTTTTCCATCAGTAAAATCACCAAAAATCCTCCGACGAATATGCAGAGGATTTTTTGATGTATCAGTATTTACGCCATACCATTTTATCGACAACACCCGTATACGATTGAATAATTTTTACAACCTTTGTAGAAACGTTTTCTTCTACATAGTCAGGTACGGGTATACCAAACTGCTTGTCCGCTTGCATCGTTACAGCCGTTTCTACTGCTTGCAACAATGATTTTTCGTCAATACCCGCCAGTACGAAGCACGCTTTATCCAACGCTTCGGGGCGTTCAGTAGAGGTGCGAATGCAAACGGCAGGAAACGGTCTGCCGATAGACGTGAAGAAACTGGATTCTTCAGGTAACGTTCCGGAATCGGATACAACCGCAAATGCATGCATCTGCAGATGATTATAGTCGTGAAAACCCATCGGCTCGTGACAAATCACGCGGGGATCCAACTGAAAACCGCTTTGTTCTAAGCGCTTTTTAGACCGCGGATGGCAAGAATACAAAATAGGCATATCGTACGTCTCTGCCATTTTGTTAATAGCATTGAAAAGAGACAAGAAATTCTTTTCGGTATCGATGTTTTCTTCGCGATGCGCAGACAAAAGAATATATTTCTTCGCACGCAAGCCCAATTTTGCTAAAATATTGGAAGATTTAATCTGGTTATAGTTATTATGCAAAACTTCCGCCATAGGAGAACCCGTTACGTAGGTGCGCTCCTTGGGAATACCACATTCCGCAAGATAACGCCGCGCGTGTTCAGAATACGCAAGATTGACATCCGAAATTATGTCAACGATACGGCGGTTGGTTTCTTCGGGTAAGCACTCATCTTTGCAACGGTTTCCTGCTTCCATATGAAAGATCGGAATATGCAAGCGTTTTGCGGAAATAGCGCTAAGACAAGAGTTGGTATCACCTAAAATGAGTAATGCGTCGGGTTTAACAGCATTCATCAGCTTGTAGGAACAGTTGATAATATTGCCAACTGTTGCGCCTAAATCATCCCCCACAGCATCCATATACACGTCGGGGTCATCCAGTTGTAGATCTTTGAAAAACACGCCGTTGAGATTATAGTCGTAATTCTGTCCCGTATGCGCAAGGATACAGTCAAAATACCGTCTGCATTTTTGGATAACCGCCGCCAAACGAATGATTTCAGGACGCGTGCCGACGATAATCAACAGTTTCAGTTTGCCGTTATCTTTAAAAGCGATATCGGTGTAATCGGTTTTGATATCCATTATTTCACCACCTCAAAAAAGGTATCCGGTCTTGCCGGGTCAAAACATTCATTAGCCCACATAAACGTTACCATATCTTCTGTTTCAGAAAGATTGATGATATTGTGGGTATAGCCGGGAATCATTTCTACAACCTGCAACTTCTCGCCACTGACGTGAAATTCTACCACGGGATGCGGATTGCCGTCAGCGTCTTTGCCGACTTTCCGCATTTGAATAAGCCCTTTACCTTTCACGACCAAGAACTTTTCGTTCTTGCTGTGATGCCAGTGATTGCCTTTGGTAATACCGGGACGGGAAATGTTGACACTAAACTGTCCACGGTCGGGTGTACGAATAATCTCCGTAAAACTACCACGTGGGTCTTCGTTCATCTTTAAATCATAGATAAATTTATCGGCAGGCAAATATGATAAATAGGTGCTGTACAGTTTAGAAACCAACGAATCCGTAAAATCAGGTACACCGCCCGCCGCGCGAATTTCGGGAAAACTGCGAATGGTATCCGCAATAAAGCCCAACGTCGTATGATGTTCTACGGGAACAACACAGAAATCACCTTTTTTAGTGGGATTACCGTTCAAAGCACGCAACATCTCATCCACCAAATCGTCAATATACACCAACTGCATTTCAACAGCAGGGTCATTGACCTGAATTTCCAGATCGTTAGCAACATTATTGCAAAATGTAGCAATCGCGCTATTGTAATTCGGACGGCACCATTTGCCGAACAAGTTTGGAAAACGATAGACATAGACAGGTGCGCCGGTTTCTTTCATATACGTAAACCCGAGCGTCTCCCCTGCTTTTTTGCTTTCGCCATAAACGCTACCCGCGTAACGTCCCTCTAAGGACGCTTGCGCAGAGCTGGACAATACAACAGGGCAAGAATTCTTGTGCTCTTTTAACGTATCCAGCAAAACAGCAAAGAAATCGCGGTTCCCCTGCATAAATTCCGCCGTATCTTTCGGGCGGTTAACACCGGCAAAATGGAACACAAAATCTGCTTTTTCGCAATAGACATCCAACAGGTTTTCATCCGTATCAATGTCATATAAAAACAGTTCGCCGATATTGAGTTCAGGATGTGTCTTATCTTTTCCGTCTTTTCTGTTTTGTAATGCGGCGGTAAGGTTTTTTCCGACAAAACCGCCCGCGCCGGTAATCAAAATGTTCATAAGATTATCCTTTGTTTTCGTAAGGAATACCCATACTATCCAATTCGTCACGAATATACTTAAGTGATAAAAGTTTTTCTTTTACCTGTTCAACGCTGAGCAAATCCGTGTTGTTTGAATTAAACTCGGTAAGGGTATTTCTCTCGACGTCGCCCTGCTTGAAATACTTATCGTAAT
>JAZPXM010000148.1:0-6997 GCA_045543675.1 Acutalibacteraceae bacterium | reverse complement strand
TATCGTCGTTTACAAAAGGAATTTCCTTTTTCGGCTGCTCGGTTTCGTCGCTTAATTTTATAACCTTGCATATAATCTCGTTCTCACGGATTTCATATTGAGATATTCTTTGATAATCAGCCGCTTTTATTTCTGTTTCCGCAACCATACATAAATCATTTGCATTATCGTCAGCGGTACGGCTGATAATTGCTGTATCATTTTTGAAAACAATGTCTAACTTTGTCATCATAAGTTTAGCCTCCTTCAGATTTTTCAATGTATCGAGAAACTCACTTTCCTTCTGTGAAAAAATTGCTTCAATTTCTTTATTAGTTTTTCTTCCGGAAATAATTTCTCTGATTTCTTGCAAAGAGAAGCCTGCCTTTTTCAAAGCATTGATTCTATAAAAAACAAGAATTTGCTCAGAGGTATAATACCTGTAACCGGAAAACACATCGGTGTATTGGGGTTCAAGAAGCTTTTCTTTATCGTAATGACGCAGAACGGAAATTTTTGTTCCGCACATTTTTGCAAATTCTCCGATTTTCATAAGACAGATCTCCTTTGTCTAATCTAAGGTACCTTATGTGCATAGTATAAACCTGAAGTTAAGGTGAGAGTCAATACTAAATTTCAAAAAATTTAATTATGGCAAAAAGATAGCTGACAACGCCACATCAAATGACGTTATCAGCTGAATTTTTATCTCAAATCAGATAACAAAGTGTAATCTGTGTTGTTTCTCAAATATTCTCCCTTCTTACCGCTGAGCAGTAATCTGACATAACTCATCGGCTTGTTGTAGATAAGATAATCAAGTTCGGATGTCTCGTACATATTGTTTGCATATTCGTTTTCAACGGCGATGCAGTCGATTGACACCAATGAACCGTCGGTAAGTTTGATTTCAACGCAAACGGTATCGATATTAAATTCACAAGAAATAATGTTATTAATCATAAATAAAAACTCCTTTTAATAGTTTAAAAAACGTAGGAAAAGTAGGCTCTGGAATCGTTGATATATAAGGGTTTGAAAGTGCGGTAATCGAGGGGTACGTATAGTTTGACCTGTAACCCCGATTTTGCGGTTACTTTTTCCACATAACGAACTTTAAGGTTACAAAAATCAACTGATAAAAAACACTTTCATTACAGTTAAAAATTAACCAAATAGAGCTTCTGAAACCGTTGCATATCAACGGTCTCAGAGTGCGGTAATTCAGGGGTGCGTATAGTTTGACCTGTAACCCCGATTTTGCGGTTCTATTGTTCCAATGCCAATTTTTAAATTGTAAGAATCGGAATAATTGCAAATTTGCAAAAAATTGACAAGATTTCAAAAATTGATTATAATATAATTAGATAAGAAATTATCTCAGCGAGAACAAAGACATTCTCTCGATCGAATGGTCGAGGGGTTCAATACGGCGGGAAAGGAGATTTTAGCAACAGCCAACAAAGCTTCGCCGTTGAATTCCAAATGCAACGTCGAGCTGCCGCAGTCGGTAATCGACTCATTCGCAAGGTTTCTTGTGCCGGAGATACGAAAGTATTATGAATCCGAAGAAGGCAAAAAAGCGTTTGAAAAATGGCAGCAAGAAAATGGGTAAGACTGTAAGACTATGACAACATAGCAACACATAAATAAAAGAGAGCCAAGGCTTTAAACCTTGACTCTCTTTTCTGTTTTGCATCAGATCGGAACCCTTATGGCGAAACCACCTTTGAAAAAATAAGTGTTCATCCAATGCCCGTTTGGTGGACGTTAACGGACTTGAACCGCTGACCCTTCGCACGTCAAGCGAAAGCTCTACCAGCTGAGCTAAGCGTCCGCAACAGTGCTTAGTATATATGAAAAAACAGCCAATGTCAAGTACCATTTTGGCTAAAATGCAGATAATATTTTATTTTTGCAATTTTTGAAAATAATTCTTGCATTTTTGCGTAAAATATATTAGTATATAAAAAGCATTTCTGCGTTTTATGAATTTTCGGAGGCGTTTTAATTTCAATGGAAGAGCTTAAACAGTTATCGAAATCCGCTTTGGAACAGCGTTTGCAAGAATTGCAAGCGGTATATGCAAAATATAAAGCGCGCGGTCTGCAGTTGGATATGTCCCGCGGTAAACCCGGTCCCGATCAGTTGGATCTTACCGTAGATATGTTGCATTGCCTGAAAGATGAAGACGGCTATGCCGCTATGGGAAACATCGATACCCGTAACTACGGTGTTGTAGACGGTATCCCCGAAGCGAAGCAGATGTTTGCGGATCTTTTCGGCGTGGATACACAAAACGTTGTGGTGGGCGGTAACTCCAGTCTGAATATGATGTTTGACTATATCGCTACTGCGTATGCAAAAGGTTTGTGCGGGCAAGCACCGTGGCTGTCACAGGGTAAGGTGAAATTTTTATGTCCCGCGCCCGGCTATGACCGTCATTTTGCGGTGACGGCGTATTTTGGCATAGAACTGATTGCCGTACCGATGACCGAAAAAGGTCCCGATATGGATAGGGTAGAGGCACTTGTAAAAGATCCGCTTGTTAAGGGCATTTGGTGCGTACCGATGTATTCCAATCCCGACGGTATCACGTATGCGGATGAGACGGTAAAACGCTTGGCGGCGTTAAACCCTGCGGCGAAAGATTTTCGTATTATGTGGGATAACGCATATTGCGTACACCATTTGTACGATACCCCCGACCGCTTGCTGAACATTTTTGAAGAAGCGAAGAAATCGGGCAACGAAGATATCGTGGTGATGTTTACTTCGACATCTAAAATCAGTTTTCCCGGTGCAGGTGTAGCGGCATTGGCGGCAAGTGAAGCCAATTTAAAAGATATCAAAGCGCGTATGACTGTGCAGACCATTGGCCACGATAAGTTGAATATGTTGCGCCATGTACGGTATTTCAAAAATGCGGACGGCATTGCGGCACATATGAAACGTCACGCGGAAATTTTGCGCCCGAAGTTTGAAACGGTACTGCGTGTGCTGGATACGCGTTTGGCAGGAAAAGGCGTGGCTACGTGGCATTCTCCGCGCGGCGGCTATTTTGTCAGCGTAAACTTAATGGCGGGGTGTGCGAAAGAGACCCACCGTCTCTTGAAAGAAGCGGGTGTTACTTTGACCCCGGCAGGCGCTACCTATCCTTACGGCGAAGACCCCAACGATTCCAATCTTCGTATTGCACCGTCCTATCCGTCTCCCGCAGAACTGGAAATGGCAATGGAAATGTTCTGTATTTGTGCGGAAATGGCGGCTATTCAGAAAGTGTTATCTGTGTAATAAAAAGGCGGCTACTGGTATTACTGTGATGCTAACGGATATATGGTTGCGGGTAAATCTATGACCATTGGCGGTAAACAATATAACTTTAACGCCTCCGGTGTTTGCACCAATCCGTAAAAACAAGCGAAAGTATATTTGTATTAGCAAAACCACGGCGAGAAGAAATTCTCGCCTTGGTTTTTTTGTGTTTTCGTTGACTTTTTTATATATTTAATGTATAATCTACCTATTAACGTGGATTTTTGTTTCCGCGCGAGTTATTTTTTGGAGGATGTATTGATGAAGCGTACTTCTAAATCCGTTTTCTTCATCGTGCTGGTGCTGATTGTTGCGCTGGCGTATACGTCGTTTTTCGGCATATACACCCAGTTTGGCGACCGTACCGATACGGTGATACGCGGCGCGAAAGATATCCGTTGGGGTATTGATATTCGTGGCGGCGTAGATGTAACATACGGTCCCGTAGACGAATCGGTGGCCGTGACCGAAGCGAATCTGCAGGGTGTGGAAACCATCATTGCAGAACGTCTTATCGGCAAAGGCATTACCGATTACGAAATGTATTCGGACGTTGCAAACCACCAGGTGATCGTGCGTTTCCCGTGGAGCAGCGACGAAAAGGACTTTGATCCTGCAGCGGCTATCGAAGAACTCGGGCAGACCGCACAACTGGAATTCCGTATGGGTGACGCGACCGAAGAAAAAGACGGCAAAACCGTGCCGACCGGCAGTATCGTGCTGACAGGTAAAGACGTAGCTTCTGCCGAAGCTGTATTTATCCAGAATGATAACGGCACGCAGGAACCGGTTGTGCAGTTGACGTTGAACGAATCCGGTAAAAATGCGTTTGCTGAAGCGACCAAAAAGCAGTCGGCAAGCAAAGGTACCATTTCCATTTGGCTGGACGGTGCGATGATCTCTAACCCCACCGTGCAGGATACCATTACGGGCGGTATCGCCACCATTTCGGGTAGCTTTGAAACCTTGACCGATGCTGCTGACCTTGCCAATCTCATTAATTCCGGCTCCCTGCCGTTCGCTATCGAAGCCAAGAGCAGCGGTACTGTTTCTCCCACTATGGGTGAAAAAGCGTTGGAAGCTATGGTGTTGGCGGGCATTATCGCATTTGTGTTGATCGCTGTATTTATGATCGTATATTATCGCTTGCCCGGTTTGGTTGCGGTTATCGCCCTTATCGGTCAGATCGCCGGTTCTATCGCGGCGATTTCGGGTTACTTCGGTGTATTGGATAGCTTTACCTTGACCTTGCCCGGTATTGCGGGTATCGTGCTTTCCATCGGTATCGGTGTTGACGCAAACGTTATCACCGCCGAACGCGTAAAAGAAGAAATCCGTAGCGGTAAAACCATTGATAACGCTATTCGTTTGGGTTCCAAAAACTCGTTCTGGTCTATCTTTGACGGTAACATCTCGGTTGTCATTGTTGCTGTCGTGCTGATGGGTGTGTTTGGACCTGCAGACGGCATTTGGAGTATGTTGTTAAAACCGTTGCTGTTCTGGGCACCTGCGTCCACGACCGGTTCGGTATACTCCTTTGGCTATACGCTGTTTATCGGTGTTATCTTCAACTTTGTAATGGGCGTGTGGGCATCCCGTGCGATGCTGCGGTCTGTGTCCCGCTTTAAGTTCCTCCGCAAGCCCTGGCTGTATGGAGGTGTAAAAGAATGAAAAACACGTTTGATTTTGTAGCACACCGCAAAATGTTTGCTGTTATTTCTGCGGTGATTTTGGGTGTAGCGCTCATCTTTAACATCATTTTTGGCACGGCAATGGATATCACCTTTAAAGGTGGTACGCTGATGCGGTATAGTTTTGAAGGCACTGTGGACATGGCAGTAGCCGAAAAAACTGCGAAAGACGTTCTTGGTAATGCGGCTACCGTAAAGCAGGAAACGGTGAATAACACGCCTGTTATCAGCGTTTCTTTGGTAGATGAGATTTCTACTGACAAACAAACGGAACTGGACGATGCGATGGCAAAAGCACTGCCCGACAATAAAATGGTGCAGTTCAGTTCCAACTCGTTGCAAGCGTCTATGGGTAAACGTTTCTTTGCGAAATGTTTGGTTGCAGTTGCACTGGCGGCAGCTTTCCTGCTGATTTACGTCGGTTTGCGTTTCCGTAAGATCGGGGGTTTGTCCGCGGGCGCATTTGCGTTGCTTGCCTTGGCGCACGACTTGCTGCTTGTGTATTTCACGTTCGTTATCTTCCGTATTCCGCTGAACGATAACTTTGTGGCGGTTATGTTGACCATTCTCGGTTACTCGCTGAACGATACCATCGTTGTGTTTGACCGTATACGTGAAAACCGTCGCAAACTGGATGAAAAGACCCCTATCGGGGATGTTGTCAATATGAGTCTTAACCAGAGCTTCGTGCGTACTCGCAATACGTCTATTACCACAGGTATTGCGGTTGGTACCATTGCTGTAGTAGCGCTTGTACTGCGTATGGATGCTATCATAAGCTTTGCAGTACCGATGCTGTTTGGTGTTATTTCCGGTTTCTATTCTTCTATGTTCCTGAGCGTACCGCTGTGGGCAGGTTGGGTAGAAAAACACCCCGCGAAGAAAAAGTAAAAAACTTCTCAAGACCGCACAGAAAACGCTGTGCGGTCTTTTTTATCTTTTTTGAAAAAGTGCTTGCAATTTGTAAATACCTGTGATATAATCTTTCCGTTATGGAAACGAAAAAGAGGTGACAAGAATGAAAGAGGCTATCCACCCGAATTATGCACAGACCACGGTGACCTGCATCTGCGGTAACGTGATCGAGACAGGTTCAACGAAATCGGATATCCGTGTTGAAATTTGTTCCAAGTGCCATCCGTTTTACACCGGTAAGCAGAAACTGGTTGACAGCGGCGGCCGTGTAGAACGTTTCAACAAGCGTTTTGGCTTGTCTGGTAAATAAGTAGGTTGAACGAAAAGGCAGTGCAAAATGAATGCACTGCCTTTTTTCATAAAAATGTGAGGTGATACGGATGACCCCTTACCGTACAATACTCAAACCCGCTACGGCGGAATTTGTAGATAGACGCTCCCGTTTTATCGGACAGATCATACCTGCAAGTGACGAGGAAACGGCGGTACACTTTATAGAAAGCGTTAAAAAGCAATATTGGGATGCGCGTCATCACGTGCCTGCATATATCATTCGCGATGGCGACATACGCCGTTTTAGCGATGACGGCGAGCCGCAGGGGACAGCAGGTATTCCTGTTTTAGATGTTCTGCAAAAACAGAATTTGACCGATTGCTGTGTGGTGGTTACCCGTTACTTTGGCGGCATTTTGTTAGGTGGCGGCGGTTTGGTGCGCGCCTATTCACATACGGCGGCATTGGCGGTGGAAGCGGCAGGTGTCGCTGAAATGCGTCCCGCCTTTTTAGAAGAAATACAGTGCAGTTATACACAGTACGGTTGGTTGGCACCGCTCATAGAAAGTGGTGGCGGCAGTATTTGTGACACACAGTATACCGACCAAGTGACAGTACGGTTTTTGCTGGACACCGATTTGCAAGGCGGTTTTGAAAAGCAGCTTACCGAACGTAGCGCGGGCTCTTTGATACCGAAAGTGTTGGAAGAACAGTACCGCGCCGTATGTATTTGAAATTTTTTTGTCTTTTTTTGCGAAAAAAGCAGGAATTTCACGAAAGAGAAGCGTATATATAAGTATATGGCCTTTTTAGGAGGGATAGTA
>JAZPXM010000147.1:0-12085 GCA_045543675.1 Acutalibacteraceae bacterium | reverse complement strand
TTTGTTATTTTCGGCTGTAAAGGTCGTTTCTTTGCCGTCTACCAAAACTTTGGTTGCTTCCATACCGTACACCAGTACCGCGTCGAGTTTGAAGCCGTCTTGATTGGTGACGGTTACCGCTTCGTTTGCGACTTTATCGGTAATAAAGGTATATGCGGTATCCGCATCCACGTAGTGCTTTACTTCACGTTTGGCATCTACGGGTGTGGTAAGCAAAGCCTTGACAACCTTTTTATCTTCCATGTTCTCGCAGATTTCCAGACTTTCGGTGAGATTCAGCACCATTGCGGCACCCGGACGGAGATATACAGGAATTTCGTCATCCTGCGCTGTTACCATTACCCGGCGGTCACCCGCATAGTTTTCGCGGGTCCACAGATTGACCCAGTTGCCTTTCGGGAACACCACCATCTTGCAACGGCGGCCTTCGTCAATAACGGGGGCTACCAACAGTTCGGAACCGAACATATACTGTGTATCCACTTTCGCAACGTCTTCACCGGGAAACTCAATAGCCATAACACGCATCATCGGCTCTGCGGTGTAGTGCGCGTTAATCGCGTTGCTGTAAATGTAATCCAGCATATTTTCACGCCACCAATAGAGACGTTTGAACAGTTCAACCGCCACTTCGCCGTATGCCCACGGATTGCGTTCTTTACCGGTACCGTGCGAACGCATAATGGGGCTAAACGTAGCAAACTCCAACCAACGCATATACATATCCGGCTCGCTCGCGCGGTCACCGCCGCCGTTATAACCGCCGATGTCGCTGCCCCAGATATTAAAGCCGGAAGCACCGATGGTAAGGCCTGCATAATACGCTTGTTTCAATCCATAGAAACGCGCCGCCTGGTCGCCGCCAAAGTTGGCAACGAATTTCTGACTGCCCGCACAAGCGGAACGCTCAAACAGAATGTAATCATCGCCCAAGCGCTCTTCAAAAATCTCTTTCATAGTTTTGGCATACCAGTAGGAGTGCTCATTGTGCATTGCGTTACCGTCTTTGCCGTTGTACAGCAATGCATCCGGCGTTACAAACTCACCAAAGTCGATCATAGCGCCTTTTAAGCCCCAATCGAAGTACTGTTTGTAACGTTCGCGGATAACCGTTTTGGTGTTGGGGTTGGTAAAGTCTACCCACGGTGCACCGGTCTCTATTTTAATATATTTGCCCTGCTTAGTGGTCAACTGCGGCAGTTCAAACATATTCTCGGTGCCAAGCACCTTTTTAGCAAGATCCCAAGACACGCTCGGATGGTTCCAAATGAGCATACGGATGCCGTGTTCCGCGGCAATATCATATCCCGCTTTGTTAAGCGACGGACCGCCTTCGCCATAGCAAGCGGCAATATGGTGAATACCCATTTCCGCATAGCCGTTGATGTAGTTACGCAAAGCGATCTGATAGTAATCGGGATCTTTCGGTTCCGGACCGGGATCTTTCCACTGCGGTGCGCCGCCGCCGATCCAATACTGATGTACCCACTTGGGCGGAATAATGCTATGCCCCGTCAGATCGGTATACGCTTTCAGATTTTCTTTCGGCGTGCCGACAAACACGTACAGGTCGGTAACAGGACCGTTAAACTCTAAACTATACACGTAAGGCGTGGTCTTGCCGAAATCAAACCAACCGCCGTACATAGAGTTAACAAACAGAAAATAACCGTTGGTGCTATGTAATACAGGCACGCATTTGTACGCCTCGTTGTGGTCTTTACCGTTATCGCCACCCGCGCCGTGGATAGCGGTATCCACATTCCACATCAACGCATCGTGACCAACCTGGTCAAGTGTATTGGTACGTTCACCCAGACCGTACAGCATCTCGTTTTTTTCAAAGCCGATGTTAAATTTGACCTTTTTGACCTTTTTAATTTTGTTGCCTGCAAAACCAAATTCCACAGAGGTACCGTCCAGCGTAAAAATCGCCTTACCATCTGCATTCAAGACGTCCAGCACAAAACCTTTTTCATCATCCTTACGGAACAACACGGCATCTTTGCCGCCGCTGATTTTGAGGGTCTTTTTGCCGCTGTACGTAACAGGATAATTATCGTCACAATCGAAAAAACCCTTGCTTTCGGTGATGCGCACGCCGCCCACCTTCGGGAACGTAACTGTAAAGCTAAACGCCTTGCCGCCCGATTTGGTGCGGAAGCAGAACGCGTCTGCGCCTTTCTGAATAGAAGTTAAGGTTGTGTTTTTCTGCCATTCTACCGAAATTTCCGGCATTTTCGGGCATTTACTCCATGCCATACTATTGTCCTCCTATTTTTAAAATTACCACACTTGTACCGTTTTGAAACCGCCGTCAACGCGTATGGTCGTTTTGTTATCTTCGGCGGTGAATGCCACCTCTTTGCCGTCTACCAACACTTTCGTTGCTTCCACGCCGCACACCAATACCGCTTTGGCATCAAAACCGTCTTTATTGGTCACGGTCACCGCTTCGTCTGCTACTTTTTCGGTAACAAAGGTGTAAGCGGTATCTTTATCCACGTTATGTACCAGTTCACGTTTAACAGTCGTCGGTGCAACCAACAACGCATTTACGCGCGGTACCTCGTCCATATTTTCGCAGGGTCTCAACGTTTCCGCGGGTAATTCCAACGCCATAACGGCACCTTCACGCAAATATACGGGAATGGTATCAATGGGAGCAGATACATACAGTTCTCTGCCGCCGTCGGTCGTTTCACCCGTCCACAGGTTGAACCATTTACCTTTCGGGAATTTCACCATACGCCAGTTCAGATGGTCAATGGTCACAGGGGCTACCAGTAATTCCGTGCCAAACATATACTGGTCTTCTGCCACCGCTGCTTTATCGTTGGGGAACAGCATTACTAACGGGTACGCAATGGGAGAACCCGTCTTATGGGCATTGACAGCGTGGCTGTAAATATACGGGAGCATATTTTCACGCCACCAATATAATTTATGGAATTCCGATTTCGCCGTATCGCCGTAGTTCCACGGGTTAGAGCCGGGACGGCCGCCGCCTGCGTGTGCACGCATAATCGGGCTAAATGCGCCGTGCTGTAACCAACGAACGTAGGTTTCATTGGTGGGTGCACCGCCGAGACCTGCAATATCACTACCCCACGTCGGCATACCGGATGCCGCAGAAGTCACAAGACCCGTCAGTGCCTGATTGAGACCTTTCGGGTTGCCCGACTGGTCACCGCCAAAGTTTACGGTCCAATGCTGGCTGCCTGCGCAACCTGCGCGCTGATACAACACGTGATCATCGCCGCAATATTTATGGAACGTTTCAAACATCGCTTTGCCGTACCAGTATGCATGCTGGTTGTGCGCGGTCTCGCCGTATTCGCCGCTGTGCAGTTTCCACTCGGGTCTGATAAACTCTCCGAAGTCTACCATAGACCCCTTAAGACCCAATTTGAAGAAGTGTTCAAAGCGTTTCTCCAACAGTTTGCCAATATTGGGATGGGTAAAGTCAAACCAATAGTCCGCAATTTCCCATTCGCCTTTCTTGTTTTTCACCAACGGATACGGCTGATCTTCCACCGCATCACTGCCGTACACGGCTTTGCCGACACGGCACACACGTTCCTGTTTGGTCATACCGGTGGTATCAAAATCGTCACCCTCGATGTACATGCCGTGATCACGGGACAGACCCGGCCAGTTCCAGAAATGCATACGGCAGCCGGATTCTTTGAGCATTTCGTAGCACTCCGGCGTCTTACAAGGACCGGATTCACCGTAACAAGCAGCGACGTGTTTAATACCCATCTCGGCATAACCGTCTAAGTATTCTCGCAGATTCTGCTGGAAGGATTTTCCTTCATACTGCCAAGCGCCGAGACCGCCACCCATCCAATACTGATACGCCCACTTAGGCGGTAGGATGGGACGTCCCGTGATAGTGGTATAGCAATCCAGATTTTCAAGCGGCGTACCCGTAAACACAAACAGGTCAAACGCCGTACCCAAATAATCAAACGTGTAGACGTTCGCCTTTTCTACGCCGAAATCCGCCCGACCGCCGTAGGTGTTGTTAAAGAACAGTGTATATCCTGCGGTGCTGTGCAACAGCGGAATGTTCTGATAACTTTCTGTTGCATCTTTGCCGAAAGCAGTATCCAAGTTCCATAAATAGGCACGGCAACCGACCTGGTTGAATTTGTTATATCTCTCACCTAAGCCGTACAGCATTTCGCCGTCTGCAAACGGCGCAGTGAACTTGATCTTTTTCTGTTTTTTGATTTTATTGCCGATAAAGCCAAATGCAAAACTCTCGCCGTCCAGCGACAACACCGTTTTGCCGTTTTTCTGCACGTCCAGCAAAAAGCCCTTTTCTTCGTCCTTACGGTAAACGACCGCATTCTCCCCTGCCGTAACCCGCAAATTCTTTTTACCGCTGTATGTAATCGGTAACGTGTCATCATATTTGAAGAAGCCCTCCGTTTCGGTGAAACGTACACCGCCGACTTTTGGGAATGTCACCGCCAAAGCACGTGTTTTTGTGCCGACCTTCACACGAACCGTAAATGTTTTTTCTTGCTTCTGAATGGAAGTGACCGTTGTGGAATTATACCACTGTGCGTCAAACTCCGGCATGTGCGGACAACCTGAAAATCCCATAAAAAACACCCTTTCTCTCTCACAAGGATATTCCTTGTTTATTTACGTTCATTCTACCAAATAAAACCATAAAAAACAACGCGAAAACACAGGTTTTACGCGTTTTCGCGCCAAAAAAATCACACGTTTTTTGTGCAAAAGAACCAAAAAACGCCCGCGAGACACTCTCGCGGGCGTTTTGAGCAGTATATTGATATATTTTTAACGAATGCCGTAGTTTTCGATGACGTAATCCATATCCTTATCACCGCGACCCGAAAGGTTAATGAGCACCGAGCCGTGTTCCATCGTTTTGGCGAGTTTCATACCGTACGCTACCGCGTGGGCACTTTCAATAGCAGGAATGATACCTTCCATACGGGACAGTTTGAAGAAAGCATCAATGGTCTCTTCGTCATTGATGACGTCATATTTAACGCGGCCGATTTCCTGCAAGAATGCGTGCTCGGGACCGGAAGACGGATAATCAAGACCGCTCGCCACAGAATATACGGGCGCAGGGTCACCGTTTTCGTCTTTTAACATAATGCTGTTAAACCCGTGCATAATGCCTTCGGTGCCGTATTTGAGAGACGCCGCGTGGTCGCCCAATTTTTCGCCCCTACCCAGCGGCTCGATACCGTAAATGTCAATGGGGTCATTCAAAAATCCCGCAAACAGACCTGCCGCATTACTGCCGCCGCCCACGCAAGCCACAATAGCACTCGGCAGATGACCGGTCATATCAATAAATTGTTCTCTGGCTTCAATACCCACAACGCTCTGGAAATCACGTACCATCATCGGGAACGGGTGCGGTCCTAAGACGGAACCGATACAGTAAATCGCATCCTTATACTCTTTGCTGTACGCATCAAACGCCGCGTCCACCGCTTCTTTTAAGGTCTTCAGACCGTGGGTGACTTCGATAACGTTAGCGCCTAAAATCTTCATACGGGCAACGTTAGGCGCCTGCTTGGCGATGTCCACAGAACCCATATAAATGTCACACTGCAGGCCAAAATATGCCGCCGCGGTAGCCAGCGCCACGCCGTGCTGTCCTGCGCCCGTTTCGGCGATGACCTTCTTTTTGCCCATATATTTGGCAAGCAATGCTTCACCCATACAGTGATTGAGTTTATGCGCGCCGGAATGGTTTAAGTCTTCACGTTTGGCGTACAGTTGCACCTTGCCGCCCAAAGCATCGGACAAACGCTCTAAATGGGATACAGGGGTAGGTCTGCCCTGGAATTCCTTACGGATGCGGCGCAATTCCGCGATAAATTTCCTGGACTGGCAGATCGAGTAATACGCTTCGGTAATCTCTTTCATCGCCGCTTTCAGTTTATCATCCACGTACACGCCGCCGTATTTACCAAAGTACCCCTCAGCATTCGGATAATTGTTAAAATAGGTATCAAAATCTACACCGTTAAATTGCATTTTTCTTTCCTCCAAGCATCAAAATGTGTAAAGTATTTTACATACATATGCACGGTTTGCCATCGTATCAGTCCCATCTTTACACATCCTTTCTAAAAAAATAAACCCCTGCCCCACACAAGGGACAAGAGCAACTCCTGCGGTACCACCCAAATTCGTCCGAAGACGCACCTCATACACAAATATGTACTATCCGCTGTAACGGGCAGCCCCCGTCCTTCCTAGTCGTTACCTTTCGGTCGGCCCTCCCGCGTCCATTCGGCGTATCTCCCGTTACCGTCTTCCCAGCATCGACAGCTCTCTGTGAACGAAACGTATACGCGTACTTACCCGCGGTCATCGGTTTATCTTTTTATCAATATAGCACCGCCGTTTTCATTTGTCAATAACATTCAAAAAATAAAAATTTTTCGTTGTTCTTTCATTAACGCTTTGGCTACTCTTTTATGCGTTCTTGCCAGCAGCCCCAGCACATACTTTCGTATTTATCGTTACCGCCGATCTCAATTTGATTACCCCGCGTGATAACCTTGCCGTTTTCGTCGATACGGGCGTTAACAATCGCTTTTTTACCGCATTTACAAACGGATTTTATCTCGTTTATGCTGTCCGCGATTTCGAACAGGCGCTTGGAGCCTTCAAACATTTTTGTTAAGAAATCAGAGCGTAACCCAAAACATAAAACAGGGGTATCGCAAAATTCCGCGATATACTTCATTTGGTCAACTTGCGCTTCGGTTAAAAACTGGCACTCGTCACAAATGATAACGTCGATCGGTTTTACAGCGGTCAAACGTTGAAAGCGTTCTAACACGTTTTCATCCCGTGCGACCACGTCGGCAACAGCAGAAAGACCTATGCGGGATTTGACCACCGTAACACGTACGCCGTTTTCGTCGGTATAATCGTCTCGGTCATCAATATCCGGCTTAATTAACCAAACGCGGTTGCCTTTTTCTTCGTAGTTGAAACGCGTCATTAACGCGTTGGCTGTTTTGGATGATGCCATAGCACCGTATTTGAAATATAGCTTGGCCACAATACATCCCCCGTTTTATTCATACTATATCTATTATACAACCAAAACACAAAAAATCAAGATATACGTTTGCTGTTTTTCTTGTGCCAAGTTATGCCAATTCAGACGTCGCGTTTATCTTCCAACCGCAGGGTACCGTCCAAACATTCCACATCTTCAACCAGAACGTTTTGCATATTTCCCGCCAGACCGACTGCGGCAACAGCACCGCGCGAGCGGATATGCTTCACAGTAATATTAAACGTTTCTTCTTTCGTGGCGTGGCGTTCTCCGTACAGATGCGTATCCCCAATGCGCACCGTGTAAATGCCTCGGTCCATATAAGGACAATCTTCAGACGTGTCATATACGCCGTCTATCAAAATATCGTGTAGTTGGATACCGCCCTGATTCAAAAGACGCACATTCGTACAAAACGCGGCGGTTGCAATGTTTTTGATGGTAATATTACAAATATCTTTTGAAAGTCCCTCCACCGCAAAAGCGCGTTCTACGCGTCCATCCAATCCCGTCAGTGCAATGGAATCATCTTCGGTAAATCCGGTGATATTTTCAATGGTAATGTCGTGACACCCTTGACGCAAATCAATGCCATCCGCGTTTTTTACAAGGATTTCCGCATACTTATCACGTTGTAATCCGTGGTATGCATTGCCGTGTTCATCAATGCCGATATCGCACGCCTTAAAATCGATGTCGTGCAACCGTCCATTACAACAATACACAAAATTCAACGCCCACCAACGTTGATTATGACAAGCAATCCCTGCGATCTCAAACGTATCCACGTTGGTGAACAAAATCAAATTATTCTTCCAGATGGGCGGCAAACCGTCTTTGCCCGCCGTTTTTTCGGAAAGCCCGTTGTAAACGCCGCCATCCAGCACCGCACCGTTTTTACCGATAATGGTAATGTTACGGTCTGTACCGTCGGTGGTTTTGCCTACCTGCGTATCATGATGCTCGTTGACAAACATATTGGCAAAAGAACCGTCAGCCATTTTCAAATGACAGCCGTCCAACACCAAAGTAAACGCGCTCGGAATACGGATAGCAGTATCTATTTCCCAGTTACCCGTAACCGTTGCAGTCCGCTCGCCGTTTGCGATAGCGGTAGTAATAGCGTTTGTGATGTGTTGCGTGCCGTTGCGAAAAAACGTTTTCTCGGACATAATTATCACCTCTTGTTTATTATGGAAAGATGCTACCAATGGATTTTAAGTAGTCGCGGCTTACCTTGACACATTCCATAGAAGTCATACCGCCACCGGGATTATCCTGCTCAACAATGAGCCAGTAAGTACCCGCTTGTTCGCTGGCTTCGATAATGCCGGGGAATCGCAATATACTGACACCCTATCGTCTTATATTTCGCAATTTCAGCAGGAATATCACGTAACAGGTCATCAATCGGCACGTGCGCAGAAATCGGATCAAGACCGATCTCTTCTACCATCGCCTTGACGTCTTCCGGTGCATAACCGTAAAGGCCTGCAAACTCTACGCGCAGTCAGGGTACCTTTCAGGTCTTTCTCCGCAAAATCGCGTACAGAGTACACCTGAATACCCACGGGAAACTTCTTCATCAGAATCCCCTCTATTTCAGTGAAAACTTTGTGTTCTCCGCAAAAAAACTATACCATATCTTTGCACAGTCTGCAAAGTGAAAAAGCATAAATTTTTCAAAAAAACTATTCGAATTTTAGCAGAAATCTACAAACGCATATACGATAACTGTGCTTTTTGTGTTAAGCTCATTGTAACATCACAGGGAAAGATTTCTATAATTTTTTTGTCGAGAAATATCAATTTTTTGACACAAAAAATACCCACCCTTCAACGAGGGTGGGTACACACACGTATTATTTCAACAACGCTTCAACAGCATCGACAGCAGGTTCTAAATCTTCGCACAGCACTCTTTCAATCTCACCTTTGTCGCACAACTCAGCAACCTTAGAATCGATCGGCAGACGCACCAAAATCTTACTGCCCATTTTTTCTACTGCTTCAGTAAGCGCGGCATCATTAATAACTTATGCAAATCAATATCCGCCATAAAGGTTGCGGCGTAAGACGTATGGTGCTTATTCTGTTGCAAAATTCTTATACGCCGTCTGCACGTACGGGGTGGGATTGGCGTTGGTTTCGCTGCTATATTCACCGCCACCCGTTACGTTGCCGAACATTTCACCCCAGCCCCCGTAATAGTTTAAATACTCTCTGAAATCATTATAGTGGTTATGGGTATAAAAAACATAGACCTCATTGTTTTCGTATTTGCCGTTGCCGTTGAGATCCTGCCTTGCATACACAATGCGCGCGGCACCGCGATTGATTTTATTGCCTTGCACATACGGTTTTGCCGCATATCCCGGTGTCGCGGTACCGGTAGTGCCGATATCCATTTCATAATACCGCAAATCACCGCCACAACCCGAAATATCAGGCAATGCGGGCTCATAAGGATAGCGGTCGGTATCACCCAAGAAGTACGAGTGGTTCACGCGCAGATATTCGCCCCAAATACTACTGCTCGGCTTTGTGCTCTTTTTGGAAACGTAATTGGCAGGTATTTGTCCGCCACCGCCAAAAGCATACATATATGCCGCTACTTCTTCCAGCGTAATATACCCGCCCGCTTTATGTATACGCATCGTCTCTTTGCCGCTCGCATCCAATACCACGTATGTATTGCCGTCGTCCACATAAACAGCAGCGGTATTACGTATGTATTTTCCACCTGTCATAGGACGGCTTTGGCTTTCCTGCGCATACTGGTCGGGGATATGCAAACTTCCCGACAAAAGCCCGTGCTTTGAACGATAGGCGGCATCCGTGTTACAGCATGCAACAGTATACGTCGCATAAAACGCCGTTTTATTTACGTTTTGATAGGGATCGCCGTCGCTGTGGTCACAAACCACAGAAGTGTTGCTTTGTGCTGTGCTCTGTGTAGCGTTATCGGACGGGGTTTTCCCCGTAACCATCGTTTGTTGGGAATGGTTTGTACCCGACTGACCGCTTGACGACGTGCTGTTTTCACTTGGCGTATATGTATTGTTGACACTGCTGTTTTTCGTCGCACTTTCGGCGATATGTACATCCGTGCCCGTCGTTTGCGAACTTACGGATAGTAACGCATCATTTGTGGAAACAGACGGCAACTCTTGCTTGCAAGCTGTCACCTGTAGCAGCAATAGCAAAGTGGCAAGAACAGCCGCTACGCGTTTTAAAAACATCCTTTTCTTCCTTTGTATTGGTCTTTGTGAAACCGTCCCCTTTTTAGAACGGTTTTCCAAGCAAAGTATACCATAACAACATTTATGCGTCAATCCTTACGGCAGGTCGCATCGATTGAGATATCGGCAGTACCAATCGTCTATTCCAACATATCCAAAAGACAGGACAGACTTGGAATGACTGCATCAGCCATAGGAGAAAGAACCGCGCGATTTTTAGCGGTTTTCGCAAGGCCGATTACCGCAACACCTGCATTTCGCGCCAAGAGAATGTCGGTCACGGTGTCACCAATCACGACAATACTATTCTCTTGCAAACCAATCCGTTGCAAAAAATCCTCAACACAGTAAGGGTCGGGTTTTAAAGGTGTCTTGCCGTCGTCGACATATATTTTATCAAACAATTCTTCGACGCCGAGTTTTTGGAGACATTTACGGGTAATCCGTTCGTTGTCGGCAGTCACCACAGCAAGTCTCTTGTTTCGTTGTTTAAGCGCCGTTAAAACTTCGACAAGATTTGGGCAAGTCGGCGTTACTTCGCCCGCATCTGTGTGCCTTTCAAAAGCATCAGTGACGACGCTAATCATCTCACCGCAAGAGACGTCACAACCGTAGCCACGCAAAACATCATATACAACCTGTCCCATTTGTTCATAGGTGCCTTTACAAAAAACGCCGTTAATATCCGTAACGCCGTCACGCACACCCAACGGCTCAAGGAGTTTACAAACCGGAATATCTTCCATTTGAAACTGCGCAAGAACGTCCTCAAGCGCTTTAACGGCAACCGGCACCCAAAAAGCATCAAAATCGACAAGTGTGCCGTCTTTATCAAAAATGACTGCTTCTGCTTTCATACCGTTATCACCTTCATTATAATATAGGTAGATAGTAACACTAAATCCATTAAAATCAACTAAAAACGTCGTACCGATTTAGATATCTTTTTAAACGCGTTGATAAATGCCAATTTGTCGTTATACATCAATACTGATTTCGTACTTGTCTTCAATAAGTATATAGTTTACGTTATACTTCTGTGCGAAATCTAACATTTCTGCATTATCTGCCAACACACTATCCATTGTACACCATTCATCATCCATACGTTTTTCTATGACGTTTGCATATTTCTTTATGTCAGCAAAGTGATTTCTGATATATTCCTCACTCATTATCAGGCAGAAATATTTGATATTTTCAAGATATTCAGCGTCAAAGTCTTTCTGCCAATCGAATGGAATATAGCAACCTTCGACAATTAGGTTCTGCTTGTTTTCGATAGCAGTTTTTATCATTTCACGAACAATCGGCCACAAGTATGCGGTTAATGCATTATCATGCATAGGGGTAAGCGCTGTGTTGCCACTACGAATTAAACCCATTTTTAGATGGTCTATTGAAAAATAGGGGTATTTATATTTTTCGAGCAATTTTTGGGCAAGTGCAGTTTTGCCTGTATGCGATGCTCCTGTAATTAAAATAATCATTATCTCACCTACAAATTCTTATTTTCCTAACTGTTCGACCTATTGGAATTTATTTCAAACCGCATTCTTTATACAATTCTTTAATGCACGGTGATTTATACTCTATGTATCCGTCTATATCATTTGAAAATAGTTCGGCGGCTTTTTCTTTTATCAAGCTATATTTTCTAACCGCTTCGGGGTTGCTTCGGAGAAAATCTCTGAATGTAATATGACGGTGTAATTCCTCAGAATACTGCGGACATACATACAAATGATGCATCATCAAATGTGGC